>JAJSZO010000080.1:5980-10610 GCA_030262795.1 Deltaproteobacteria bacterium
AAATAAATCACCTGCCACGTTCCTTATGGTTCGCTCCTTATGGTTCGCTCAAAAATTAGATAACGACCTGATCTCAAAATAATTATTGGTTCTGAATTGCTGTTCGCCACGGCAAATACATCATGGGGCCTGGAGTAAAAAATATGTAAAAACAATAAGTTAAGAGGACAATGCCATGCAATCGCAAGTTACAATCAAAACTTTGTATAAAATGAAGGAAAAGGACGAAAAAATTGTTGCCCTTACAGCCTATGACTTTCCATTTGCCAGGATGGTTGATGAATCGGGAATGCACTTAATTCTTGTAGGAGATTCGCTGGGAATGGTTGTACAGGGAGAATCAAGCACCCTGCCTGTTACAATGAATGAGATGGTATATCATACCCGTATGGTATCCAGAGCCGTCCATAGAGCGATGGTTGTGGGCGATATGCCTTTTATGTCTTACCAGCCAGGCAAAGAACATGCAATTGCCAACGCCGGAAGATTTCTTAAAGAAGCTGGAGCAACGGCAGTTAAACTTGAAGGAGGAGTAGCGGTCAGTGAGATAATTAAAGCAATATCTGAAGCAGGTATTCCGGTAATGGCGCATATCGGTCTTACTCCTCAGTCAGTTCATCAAATGGGAGGCTACAGGGTTCAGCGTGATGAAAAACGGCTGATGTCGGATGCTCTTGAGGTAGAAGCGGCGGGAGCATTCTCTGTTGTTTTAGAAGGAATTCCTTCTGAAATTTCTGCGAAAATAACAAAAACCCTGACAATCCCGACTATCGGGATTGGTGCAGGCCCGCATTGTGACGGGCAGATACTCGTTCTTCACGATCTCCTTGGATTAAATGAAATACATGTTCCGAAATTTGTTAAGCAATACGCCAGGCTTATTGATGAAGCTAAAAACGGGATAAAACAATATGTTGAAGAAGTTCAGGCAGGTAAATTTCCAGGCAAAGAACATAGTTATTGAGGAATATCAATGCTTGTGGCAGTTATTTCATCCCCGTTCCTAAACTGGGACTGATAGAGTTTGCAATATTCTCCTTTAAGATCAAGCAGTTCTTCATGTTTTCCTTCTTCCACAATCAGACCGTTAATTATCACAACTATTCTGTTTGCATATCCAATAGTTGAAAGCCTGTGGGCAATAACAAATGTAGTTCTTCCTTTCATAAGATTTTCAAGCGCTTTTTGAACCAGTATCTCGGATTCAGTATCCAGAGAAGAAGTCGCTTCATCAAGTATTAATATCGGGGCGTTCTTTAAAAGTGCGCGTGCTATGCATATACGCTGCTTTTCTCCGCCGGAAAGACGACTTCCAAGTTCTCCTATTTTTGTGTCAAACTTGTCAGGAAAACCCTGAATAAAATTATATGCATACGCATCTTTTGCAGTTCTTTCTATATCTTCATCCGTAGCATTTTGATTGCCGTAAGCTATATTATCCCTGATGGTATCATTAAAAAGTATGGGTTCTTGTGTAACTATTGCTATCTGTTTGCGAAGCGATGATATTGATGCCTTTCGGATATCAATTCCATCAACAAGGATTGCCCCTCTACTTACATCATAAAATCTTGGTATCAAATTAACGAGGGAGGTTTTCCCGCCTCCGCTCATTCCCACTAAAGCCAGTATTTCTCCGGCCTTGACGTCAAGACTGATATTTTTTAGTACCATTTCCTCATCATATTTAAAGAAAACATTATCAAAAATTACACGGTGGGGATTGAATCGGATTTCTACAGGATTATGATCCTCCGCAATCTCCGATTTTTTGTCTATAATGTCAAACACCCTGTCTGAAGCCGCAAGTCCCTGCTGAATCGCATTGTTCAGGCCGCTTAATTTTTTTACAGGGTCATACAGCATAAGAACTGCTGCCATAAAAGAAAAAAATGTTCCCGGTGTTGATGTGCCGGAAATCACTTTTGAACCACCATACCATATAATAAAGGCTATTCCGAGTCCTCCAAGAAACTCCATGATTGGCGATGAAAGAGATTTAGCTATAACCGCCTTCATCTCAAGTTTAAAAAGGTTGAGCGTTTTTTCATGAAAACGTTTCTTTTCATACGACTCCATACCGAACGTCTTGACTATTTTATTGCCCGCAAAGGTTTCATGCAGGAACGAACTTAAATCCGCTATCATCTCCTGGCAACCTGTGCTGATTTTGCGCACACGCCTTCCAAATTTCACAACAGGAATAAAGGCAATCGGCAAAACTATAAATGCGAACAGAGCCATTTTCCAGTCTCTGTAAAATATAACTATTGTCAGGCCCAATATGGTAAACGTATCTTTTAATGCTCCTGTTACAGCGGTGGATACCATACCCTTAATAACACCTACATCATTTGTAATGCGAGACATCAGGGCTCCGGTCTTTTCTTTATGAAAAAAAGAGATCGGAAGATCCTGAATGTGGTCGTAAAGGCTGTTTCTAAGTCTCCTTATGACGCTCTCACCTACATAATTCATAAGGTAGGCATGTCCATACATCCCAATCCCGCGCAAAAGGTATATAATAATAATTACGACTGGAATCAGCGTTAACATCCTGCTGTCTTTATTAAGAAATATGTCATCAAGGGCGGGTTTTACCAGAAAGGCTGTAGCAGAGGTTGCAAGGGCTATAATCATCATGCATACCATTGCAAAAAACAGCCTGAGCCAGTTTTCTTTTATAAGAAAGAGCAGACGCTTGTGTCTGTCTTTTATGATTATGCGTTTTGATTTTTGTTTCATGAATTTACACAATTTCAGGTTTAAAAAAGCTGTTCGCCTTCTAAGGAACGTGAGACGGCATAGTTCTTTTTCAAAGAGGATAAGGGCTCGGTAAAAAATAACTAAAAAAAGGGTTAGCCAAACTACGACTAACCCTATATCAAGGGGAATTAGCTGAAAAAGAAGTGCCGAGGGACAGAATCGAACTGCCGACACGCGGATTTTCAGTCCACTGCTCTACCGACTGAGCTACCTCGGCTTAAATAGTGCCTGAACGAAAACTGCTAATTTTTCCAATTTCTGCGTCAGGCTTAAATTTTAATCCTCAAAATACTCAATGTATTCCTGCGGTTAAAATTTGCGCTTTCCTTGAACCTGAAAAAATTTTCCAGTTTTTGTTCGGGCGCTACACTAGTTAAAAAAAGATTTACTATTAGAAGCGCCTGGCTTTGTCAAGATTTTTTTAAGCCCATATCACCAAAAAGGTATTGAAGTATTGTGCATGCTGCGATTGCTGCTGTATCAGCTCTTAATATTCGTGGACCAAGTGAGGTTGTAACAAATCCGCAGGCTTTTGCATCTTTGATCTCTTTTTCCGAAAAACCACCCTCGGGACCGAGCACCGCTAAAATTTTTTTATACTTTCTGTCATGCACCTGTTGAACTGCTTCGCTTATAGGCTTTGATTCATTTTCCCAGAAAACAATTTTAAGCTCACAGTCATTACCCATTATCAGTACATCATTAAAAGTTACGGTTTCACCTATTTCAGTAACATGGCCGCGCCTGCACTGCTTAAGAGCCTCTATTGCAATTTTTTTCCATCGTTTTCTGCGTGCTGAAAACCTTTTTTTGTCCGGTTTTGGAACTGATCGAATAGCTGTAAAAGGTATTAACTTTGTTATCCCGATTTCAGTAAACTGCCTTGCAAGAATATCCATTTTTTTGTCTTTTAATAAAGCCTGAGCTACTATTATCTGAACCGGAGATTCCGAAACCGATAAAAAACGTTTTGTTATTGATATTTCGACATTTCCGGCTAACCAATTTTCTATCCTTGCCTCATACTCAAAACCCCTGCCGTCAAAAAGCCTTATCCTGTCTCCAGGCTTCATGCGCAAAACCTTTTTAATATGTGTTGCATCTGAACCGGTAATACTTATTGTCGGGCCGACAAGCTTTGATTTTTCAATAAAAAAACGGCGCATAATCTTTTTTATAAGCATTTGGCATTGATTTGATATTTGAGCTTTGGTATATTGTGTAAAAAAGTAAAAATCTTGACACACTATATACCATATGCTAATTTTTAGCAAAATTTTGGTGCAAGTCGAGTAAAAAAGTATAAAATGCAGAGGTTGATATGACGGAAAACAATGATACAACTCAACTCAATGATGAGGAAGATATTATAGAACTTACAGATGTTGTCTCAGATACCGAAAATATTGATGACATTGAACTCACTGATTCTATGGATAAAAAAGTTGGTATTTCAGAAGAAGAAGAAATGCTTGAGCTTAATGATGATATTTTAGATGATGTAATCAAATTAGAAGACGACCTCAATAAAGACATAGAAATTGATAATTATTTAGATGATGAGTTTGTCGATTCTACGGATTCAGATTCAGCACCGGATGTATCAAAGGATTTATTGCTTGAACCTCAAGAAGAAGAGGATGAACTTAAGCAACTAATTGCAGATGTGGTAGAAGATTCGCAGCAGGAAACCGCATATGAAGAGGTCCCCGCTACTGATACCCCCGAGTCTGAGCTTATTCCTTTGTCTTCCGAGCAGGTTGACAAAGCTTTAGAAAGAGTTATAAAAAAAATGTATGCCGACAAGATCGACAGCATGCTTACTGAAGTAATTGAGAAAACAGTCACAAAAGAAATAGAAGAG
>JAJSZO010000081.1 GCA_030262795.1 Deltaproteobacteria bacterium
GTAGCGTGAGATTCTTTAAAAAAACATGAAGCAAAAATTTCCATATTTTCTCTGGCTGCAGTCCGCTGAAGAAGAGGAAAAAGAGCAAGAAAAAATACGCAAGAAAGTTTTGCGGGAAATAGATAAAGCACTTAAGATTCTTGCTATGCGCTATTCCTGGAACGATCTGTATCTTTTTGGCTCTATTATTAGAACGGGAAGATTTACACAGAGTTCAGACATAGACATTGCTGTTCTCGGCCTTAAAAAATTAGATTATTTTGCCTTTGTCGGCGACATTTCTGCAATTTTAAACAGATCTGTTGACGTGATCAATCTTGAAGATTGTTATTTCGCCAATTCAATTGTTTCCGGAGGTGTAAGATGGATACCGGGAAAAAAATAGCTGTCTTTCTGGGAGAATTCGATTTTCAGATGGAGCGGATCGCAGATATTTACTCTCTCCTTGGAAAAAAACTGTCTGTTTTTGATCAACAAAACGTGAGTCCTGAAACAGTTGAAAGCGCGGGATACTGGTTGCATAATCTTTATTGCGCATTTGAAGATTTATTTAAACAAGTGGCTGGATTCTGGGAAAACAGTATTCGCACAAATGGCGGATTTCATATCAACCTTCTCAAAAGAATGTTGGCAAAGATTGAAGGGATCAGACCTGCCTTACTTTCTATAGAGAGTTACAGATGCCTGAATGAACTGCGTGGATTCAGGCATGTATTTAGATATGCTTACAGCTATGGACTGGATGATGAACGAGTTTTTTTTTTGCTGCGGCGTATTTTGAGCAGGAAAGAGTCGCTTATTCGGGATTTGGAAATATTCAGGAGAGCAGTTGCCCTAAAGGACGAACAAGGCAAGTCTCTAATTTCCGGTAGTTTTTTACTCCTTATATGAAAGATGCCGAAATCTCTATAAAACCAGGATTACATAATGAATAAAAAATTTCTATCAACAGGAAAAACAGCAAACAGCGAAAAGGGCGCCTTGCTGCTCAGTGTGATTGTCATTATTGTCATATTTTCCGTGCTTGGAGCAGCCATACTGTCCATTACTTCGACTTCAACCTTTACCCAGGTTTATAGCAATCATGCCACAAAGGCATATTATATGGCTGAATCCGGCTATCGCTACGCAACAATGAATATTATGACGATCAGCGTAGGTGGAGATGACTGCCTTAAATGTCATTCGAGCCACGGCAAAGAGACGATTAGATACAGTGCGGGATATGGGATATTACCTGATGACACTATAAAGGTGCATGGAAAATATCCTAAGGCCGGAGATGAAGGCCTTTTAGATGGTGGGAGTTTTAAGATTGCTCTGGCGCCGTTCTGGTTTAAGGCAGAAAGCTTAGTCGACAATAACTTGACGGTTTCCGCTATTGCACATTCCAGTGGTGATCCTCAGTGTGATTTTCCTGAAGCGTTTCCTCTTCCGGATGATACAGTTGGGGGACTGCGTGTCGGCATCGGCGGTCAATACGTCCGGTATAACAAGGCGGAGGTGCCTGGTGATGGGGGTAATGGAACATTGACTTTTACAGTTGTTGACCCTGACCCTGACAGTATTTCCCTATCAGTGGGAGATGATATATTTCCGGCCTGTCGTGTAGAAGAAGATCAGACTTTGTCCAAAGGCGGGGATCTTAAGATCAACACTACAACAGGATTTTATGCCTTTCCCAATACAAAGAGCGTGATCAAGATCAATAACAAGCTGATTACCTATGAGCATGTAGATGTAGATAACGGGATATTGATCGGTCTTGGAGATGTTGATGGGTTAGACCCTGTTGTTGCGGGCTTAGAAGTTAAAGCGGATGACATAGTCACTTTAAGTAAAACACTGAAGATAACATCGACCGGAATATATCCGGATGCAGATGAAAATGCTGCTGTAAAGACCCTTGAATACTACCGGTGGGTAGGCAAACCAATGACCGTGCCTATTGTTTACAATACCGCGGAACCGGGTAAGGATCCGGATACGAACGAGTTTTTAATGTTAGCCGGCGGTAATTTTCACTGGGTATCTGATGATGGAGGAAACGATGATACCAAGGGGCATAATGTGCTGGGAATATCATCAGGCTTGGAGAGCAACCTCGAAGGCGGACCTCCGGGACAGGCAGACGGCTTTCTTCCTGGTTGCAGAAAATGTCACAAGGGTATGGCTGGATATGAAAAAAGGGTAGGGGAAATAAAAGAAGGCGCAGGCTGCAAAGCATGCCATCTTGTTCCGCATCCTGATGACACAGATACCCCTGGCGATAAATACTGTTTTCTGAGAGGAGGATGTGAGGATAGTGGAGTAACGGGTAAGGGAGTTACAGGAATTAAGGACAAGAAGGATAAGGATGGGAATGAGGCTGAGGATGGTAGTGATGGTGACTGGCAATATTCAAAAAGCAGCAGCGATCATAATGAGTACAGAGGGATCGCTGGGGATGTCGGCAAAGGGTTTACTGATTATCCTCACACTACAACGGGTTATTGCACCGGCTGCCATGGAAAATTTCACTCTGAACAAAAAAGCGGTGAAGACTGGATTCGCCATCCTTCGGATTGGGTGATACCATTGGAAACTGATATAAATAAAAAATTTGGCGATGCCTTTGACTCTAACGGAACCGGCAAAGGCATATATGACCCGGATCTTCCTGTGGCGCGGCCAAATATAGGGACTTTTGGCTGGACTGCTCCAGACAGCAGCGTATATTTAGGAGAAGATATGGTCATGTGCCTTTCGTGTCACGTGGCGCACGGCAGCCAGTATTCTGATATGCTGAGGTGGGATTATGATGATATGATTGTCGGCACCACAGGGGCCGGTCAGGGAAAGGGTTGTTTTAAATGCCATACAGACAAAGACGGCTTTGATTCTGCCGGACAACATTGCGGTGAGTGCCATACCATTCACGACACTCTAAATGGAGACCCTGTTACACCCACTGCTGATTCGGAAGGGAGGAGTGATGGTGCTTACCCTCATCTGCTGAACACTGATTCACCAAAACCCACCAAGCCCCACCCATAAGAATTCCGGAAGGTTGGAATTTCCATCGTTCCGTGGCTCTGCCGCGGAATACTCCAATCTCCTAATCCTCACCGTCTTTCTCCGTATGACATTTAAAACAACCTGTTCCTTGAACGGCAGGATTTGTAGTGCCTGCAATCATAAGATCATAATCCCACCTCAACATATCCGGATAAGGGCTGCCGTGCGCAACGTGGCATGAAAGGCACATGACCATATCTTCTCCAGGAGTTACAATATTGCTTGATGTTGTCCAGCCATCAAGGCTGGGGCGGGCAACCGGAACATCCGGATCATACACACCGCCGAATGCAGTGGCATATTCACTATTTTCACTATCCGGGTTATCCGGATCGCATATTACCGCATCCGATGGATGGCGAATCCACTGGCCGGCATCACTTTGCTGGTGGATGAATTGTCCATGGCAGCCGGTGCAAAAAGCAGTAGTTGTATTGCCACCACCATCAAAGCCGTATTCGCCATGTTGTTTTTTACCAAGATATTCATTGTGTGATTTTTCATCAGCCTTATAATTCCATTTTTCATGCTCAATTCCTTCAACCCCCCTACCGATACCGCCCATATGTCCTGAAAGAAAGCGGTACCAGCCCTGTTCTGCTGTATTCACAAGCTTTGTGCCTGTACCGTCATTGGCATGGTGCTTTGGAATGCGGTGACAATTTTTACAACCATCTTCCAGACTTGAATGACAGAGTCGGCAACTGCGAGAAAAGCCTTCTGTCTGTCCCGGAGCGCTATTAAGATTGTTGTCAGAGATTGTTATACCAGCCACATTATGCCCCTTTTTATCATTAATACTCCCTCCCTGGGCCACCCACCAGAAATTGCCGCCAGCCAGGGTGTTGCCATCTTTACCGAAGTCAGGCTTACTCAATCCCATAACATAAGGAGTGGTACTATCGGCGGTATTTTCTCCGGTATGGCACCCTACGCAAGTAGTCGCAAGAAGTGTGCGATTAGCTGTGCCGTCATCTTCAAAGGCCATAAATCCCTCAACCGAATCTCCTTCTTGACTGTTGTGCATGGTATGACAGTTGGAACAGGGTCCGGTAACCCTGGCATATGAATTATGTGATGGGAAAAGAACTAAGAAAAAAATCAGACTCAATATGACAGAAGACGCAATCATCTGTCCGCAATATTTTTTTTGGTTTTCTAACAATATATAATTCTCCACCTGCCGGCACTCCGGCATAAAAATAATTTGATCATCACGTATACGCTATTTCAGCATTAATTTTTTATAAATATATCAAATATCCGAATTGCTGTCAATACCTGAGCAACATTGGGTACAAATTGTATGATTGGATAATTGGATGAATCATCCTGAAAAACCTTGACTTTTATTGTATAATTTCTTATGTAATATCTTATGCTTACTAAACTTGAAAAAAAGATAATTTCATTAATACAGGGAGATATGGCTGTTACGCAGCACCCATATCTTGGAATCGCAGAGAAGCTGGGAATTTCCGAAGAAGTCCTGCTGAACACTTTAAAAGGTCTTTGCAAAAAAGGTGTAATAAGACGTTTTGGCGCAACAATCCGACACCAGAAATCGGGCTTTAAAGCTAACGCAATGACAGCCTGGAAGGTTGAGGAAGACCGCATTGATGAAGTGGGCAAACAGATGGCTTCTTTCAAAGAAGTTTCACACTGTTACAGGCGTAACCCCTCTGATGAATGGCCTTATAATTTATATACCATGATTCATGCCAGGGATGAAGAATCCTGTCGTCAGACAGCGCATAGAATGTCTGAAGCAGCTTCAGTTGACACATACAAGCTTCTATTCAGCCGCAGGGAATTGAAGAAAACATCAATGAAATATTTTCCGGCAGTTTGAAGCTTAGGAACGTGAACGTGGACGCAATAACTTCCCCAAGTAGGCGCACAGATTTGGCAAAGGCGGCCTGAAGCTGTGATGCATAGTTGGGGAAGTTATTGCGTCCACGTTCCTTACCAATTGTTTTAGAATCTGTTTGAAAACTATGGGAGAAATAAAAAGTGCTGGAATTAAAATCACTGGAATTAAAATCAATTGATCTGAAGAAAGTAAAAACAGAAACACTGACTATACCTGTCTGTGAGGATGGAAATATACATGATGACAAGATAATATCTTCTCTAATAATTAGAGCGAAAAGATTAAAGGAGTTCAAAGGAGATCAGGGTGAGGAAGTGACTTTTTACAGTCCTTCCAGCGTTAAAGTCAGCAGAGTGATTTTTATCGGTCTTGGTAAACTGGAAAAATTAAATGCAGAATCCTTGCGTGCTTTTGCCGGCAAGGCAGTAAAAAAATGTATTAATATGAATCTTGCTGAGGTGTTGATTGGTTGCCCTTCGGCAAAGAAAATCAAAATGGAGATGCCGTTACCTCTTGAGGCTATAATTGAAGGCGCTTGTCTTGGTAATCATCTCTTTGATAAATATAAGGATGAAAAAAAACATAGTTCGCTTAAGAAGATTTCTTTTTTAATTAAACCTGATGAGATTGAAGAGTATGGGAAGTTATTGAACCAGACAGTTGCTATTTGCGAAGGAACCATATTTGCCAGGGATCTGGTCAATACACCTTCTAATGATAAAAAACCGGAACAATTTACAAAATTAATTACGGAAGCTGCAAAAAAAGAAAATTTGAAAGTTAAAGTATTTGATGAAAAAGAATTGAAAAAGAATAAGTTTGAAGCATTACTTGCGGTAGCTGCCGGCAGTGAGAGCAAGCCGAGAATGATTGTTCTTGAATATAATCCAAAGGGCGCAAAAAAGACGGTTGCCCTTGTTGGTAAAGGAGTTACGTTTGACTCAGGTGGTATAAATTTAAAACCGTCAACAGGTCTTGATGGCATGAAGGCTGATATGTCAGGGGCGGCTGCAGTGGCAGCGACTCTTATTGCTCTATCTAAACTTAAGCTTAAAATCAGAGTGATTGGAGTTATTCCGGTGGTTGAAAATATGCCGTCAGGTAATGCTTCACGACCGGGAGACATAGTAAAGAGTTATTCAGGCAAAACCGTGGAGATATTAAATACAGACGCTGAAGGCAGACTTATATTGATTGATGCAATTTCTTATGTAGTCAAGAAATATAAACCGGGTATTCTTATTGATATTGCAACTCTGACAGGAGCCTGTGTAGTTGCACTTGGGGAGAAGATATCAGGGGTATTTTCATCTGATGATGCGTTGGCTCAAACTATAATTAAATCAGGCGAAAAAACCCATGAGCGTTGCTGGCATATGCCGTTGCCCGATGATTATAAAGAAGATCTTAAAAGCGATTTTGCTGATATTAAAAACATAGGTGGTTCACGATGGGGCGGTGCAATAACAGCGGCTTTATTCCTGTCTGAGTTTGTCGGAGATACAAGATGGGCTCATATTGATATTGCAGGCCCTTCTTATATGAAAAAGGGAAATGCATACTGTGGCGTTGGGGGTACTGGTGTTGGGGTGCGGCTGTTTTGTGATTTGCTTGAAAAAATGTAAATTTATTTTTGAGCGAACCCTTATGTCGAAACACACACATAGTTTTGTAAATAATTATGATGAAGAAAATATAGTATTTGGGCTGGACCGTGAAACAGATGAGAAGGCGTTGATTGCATATCTTCAGAAGTTTACAGATGATGAGATGATGCAGGTCCTGGTTAAGAGACTAAGCGATGAGGATATTACCGGAATGCTGGATTATATTCTTGGAGTTTTGAAAAAACACCTTAAAGAAGAAGAATATCATCGAATATTTTTAAAGGATAGGATTTAGGATTTATTTTGCGGGCTGTAATATTTGCAAATGGAGTTTTGAATAATAGTCAGAATATTTACGAAATCATACTTCCTGATGATTTGATCATTGCCGCTGATGGTGGTACGACTCACTGTCGGACGCTGGGTATAAAACCTTCTGTTGTTGTAGGAGATCTGGATTCTCTGAATTCTGATTATTTAAAGTCTCTGCAAACATCGGGAACAGAAATCATACTTTATCCGGTCAATAAAGATCAGACCGACCTTGAGCTGGCTATACGAAAAGCTCTCGACCTTGGTTCCGATGAAATTTTTGTACTTGGAGCGCTAGGTGCACGCTGGGATATGACAATTGCCAATTTATTACTTCCAGCGGCACGGGAGTTTTCCAAAGTTAAAATTCGGTTAATTGATGGAAATCAGGAGATTATTTTGTTAAGAGGGGAGGGCGAACTCATTTTTAAGGGAAAAAAAGGAGATATACTTTCGCTAATCCCTTTTGGTAATGATGCTTACGGAGTTACCCTTCGAGGTTTGGAATATCCTCTTGAGGCCGATGTATTAAAATTCGGTGCTACTCGGGGAATCAGTAATGTATTGATTGATGATACCGCAACAGTATATCTAAAAAAAGGATTGCTTCTTTGTATCCATATTCATAAAAATATCTTGTAATCTTTATTAAATCAAGTTAAGTTATATATTTTTTTTCGTCCACGTTCCTAAGTAGTACCTGAACGAAAACTATCCAAAGTTGTCATTTCGAGCGGAGCGAGAAATCTTATGGTACTGGAAATGCGTAACTTTAAAGATTTCTCCCTTTGGTCGAAATGACAAAAAGCGGGGTTTCCGTTCAGGCACTAAGTAGTGCCTGAACGAACAGGCCGTTTAGACACAATTTTGAGTTTTGAATTTTAAAAAATTAAGGTTTACAGTTATGGGATTACTATCATCATCCGTATCCATTACAAGATACAAGGTAGATGGGGAAATTCAAGACCATCTTATTGAGACGATTATGGAGGGTCTTAACAAAAACTCCATTACGGAAATTGATAATGAACCAATAGAAAAAACAGCAGGATGGGCTTCTTTTGATAACCCATATCTGCCTGATTTTGAAACTTCATCCTGTGTTATAGGCGATCATTTTGTATTTTCACTAAGGATCGACAAAAAAAACATTCCCGCAAAAATTATTAAAAAATATTATACCCTTGAGATGGCCAAAAAACTAACTGAAAGCGGGAGAGAGCATCTGTCACGAAATGAAAAAAAAGAAATAAAGGAACATGTTATCAATGTTCTTAGCCTTCGCATTCCCGCGACTCCGAATATTTACGATATTATCTGGAATTATGAGGAATCCTCGTTATGGTTTCTTTCCAATCAAAAAGCTGCCAACGAAGAACTTGAAACACTTTTTTCAAAATCTTTCAGATTAAAGTTGTTCCGGCTCTTTCCTTATACAATGGCCGAATTTAATACCGGCCTCACAGATAAGGATCGCGACATTTTATCAACTATTTCTCCGACAAAATTTATGGATTAAATTATGTTAGATGTTTCAGTTGCATATGACAGGTACAAATTTCTCGGACATGAATTTTTAACATGGCTCTGGTTTATTATGGATGTGGACCAAACCGGCATAGTTAAAACAAACAAGGATATGGTTTCACTTGAAATGGATAACCGTATTGTTCTTGAAAACAGCCTTGACGACAGGGTCGAAAATATCAGGATAAAGGGAGATGACGCCGGTCTTGAGGAAGCAAAGATTTCTCTTCAAAAGGGCGGAGTTGTCACTGAACTGAATTTTTCTTTTAAAAGCGGTGATTATGAATGGAAATTTAACATCAAAGGTGAAAGCCTTAATATTTCATCATTAAAATCGCCTGAAACAGGAAAAATTGAAAAAAATGACGATGTTGAAGGGGCTGTTCTTGAAAAGATATACCTTTATGCAAAAGTGGTTTCACTCGTTGAAAATCTTTACAATCAATTTATTTATTTGAGAATTTCAAACAAATGGGATGATGATATTGTTCCCCGGATCAAAAAATGGATTAAATCCTGAAGTTTTTTTCCAAACCCGCTGTTTGTTGTCCTTACCATCCTCAGAAATTTGAAAGGCTATGTTCGCGTTAAGTGTGGAATTTCTAAAAAGTCTCTGTTTTTTCAATAGGTTATCAATACAGTAAACTATTGCTCAAAGTGATACATATCAGCTATTCAAAAAATTTGATTATTTTTTTCCACACTTAACGCGAACATAGCCATTTGAAAACTCAAAATCAATATGTTGCTAACAAAATTTTTCACCATTCCATGGAACTATTAAGCGAACTTAAAAGATATTTTGATATTTCCTCGTTCCGTTCCGGCCAGGAAGAAGTGGTTAGAACTGTGCTGGAAGGGAGAGATGCTCTGGTGGTCATGCCAACCGGGGGAGGAAAATCACTGTGCTACCAGCTCCCTGCCTTAATCCGTGAGGGAACTGCCCTTGTGATTTCTCCACTTATTGCTTTGATGAAGGATCAGGTGGATGTTCTTCAAAAAAGAGGTATTGCCGCATCTTTTATCAATTCCACCATTCCCTGGACGGAACAAAGACAGGTTCTTAAAAGACTTGAGGCAGGAGACTTAAAGCTTCTGTATGTCGCTCCCGAACGATTTCGCCAGAAAGAGTTTCTGCAAACTCTTTCCCGCTCCATGATCAGTTTTGTGGCCATAGATGAAGCCCATTGTATCTCACAGTGGGGACACGACTTTCGCCCCGATTACATGCGACTGGGAAGTGTACTGAAACGTACAGGACAGTATCAGATCCTCGGTGCTACTGCCACTGCCACTGAATTTGTCATATCGGATATCATTTCCTCCCTACATCTTACGAATTGCCGGCAGTTCGTAACAGGTTTTTATCGAAATAATCTGCAGTTGAGAGTACTTCACAGTGCAAGCAAAAAAGATAAGCAAGACGCCCTTATGTCCGTTCTTACTAAAGAAAAGCTTCCCGCAATTGTATATTGTGCTACAAGAAAAAGCGTGGATGAAGTGGTAATTCTGTTGAAAGATCAAGGGCTTTCTGCATCAGGATACCATGCCGGCATGGACGATGAAACACGAAATCTTGTGCAGGAACAATTCATGGCAGGACGCAGCAAAATAATTGTGGCTACCAATGCCTTTGGGATGGGAATTGATAAATTAGATATACGCCAGGTCATCCACTATCAGTTTCCCTCTTCTATAGAATCGTATTATCAGGAGATAGGAAGAGCTGGAAGAGATGGAAAAAAATCAATGTGCTCGCTCCTTTTTTCTATGGGGGATAACTATATCCAGGAATTTTTTATTGACATGAACTACCCTTCGCAGGAAGCAGTTCATGATGTTTTTGAATTCTTGAAAAAAGATGGGAGGGATTATCTAACCGTTGGAAATAATGAAATTTCTGAAACAATCGACTCTGTTCAGAGCGCCGGACAGGCAGGGATCGTTATAAAAATGCTGGAACGATCCGGTTTTCTGGAAAGGCTGTATTCGGGGAGGCGACTTTGTTTTGTTGCGGCAGGCACAGAAAAACCAAGAGGGCCTGT
>JAJSZO010000082.1 GCA_030262795.1 Deltaproteobacteria bacterium
ATTAATTAATGTCAGCTATGACATAAAGCATCCCCAAACCAGACAAAGAGAGATTAAGGCATTGCAGGAAGGTATGGCATACTTTAATATTAACAAAGCCACTCTGATCACCCGGGATCAGGAGGAGTTGCTGAAAATTGCGGATCAAATAATTACGATAACACCAATCTGGAAATGGTTGCTGATGAATGTACGCCCCGAAAGCTCATAAAAGCATTCCGCTTCCACAAGAATTAGAACGCCGTATCCTTCACGGGTTGGCTTGTGAATGGGAAACAGCTCTATGGGTTTTGGAGTCGTCTCACAGAAAATTGATGCGCAGGCCACTGTTCAGTCTCAGAGACATGACGAGCAGACTTGGATATTGGTCCAGCGAAAGACGTGAGATCTGTCTCAGCCGGAACCTTGTACTTCACCATCCCTGGGACGCTGTGCGTGAGGTTCTTCGGCATGAAATTGCCCATCAGTTTGCAAACGAGGCTTTAAGTGCCGATGGTGAGCCGCCACACGGCCCAAAGTTTTGTATGGCCTGTAAGCTTCTCCGTGCAAATCCTAAGGCTTCAGGAAGTTACAGTTCGCTCCATGAGCGGATTTTTCATGAAGTGCTGAGTTCCGAAGATAAGATCATGCTTAGGGTCAAGAAACTCATGGCCCTGGCGGAAAGTCAAAACCAACATGAAGCTGAACTGGCTATGGCCAAGGCCCATGAACTCGTTGCCAAATACAATGTGGATCTCATAGCCCGCAACGAAGACCGGAATTTTATAAGCGTTTTTGTCGGCAACCCCGCTTTGCGTCATTTTCGGATAGATTATCACCTTGCTCACTTAATACAGGACTTTTATTTTGTGTATGGACTGTGGGTGTCTGCCTACGTGCTGGAAAAAGGAAAAATGGGGCGTGTATTGGAGATCAGCGGGACAGTACAAAATACAAAAATAGCGTGCTATGTCCATGACTTTGTTCAGCAATTTATTCATTCCCAGTGGCATCAATATAATCATGATAAGAAATTGAATCACTATCGCATGATTGATTTCGCAGTCGGTATCGTAGAAGGATTTCGTTCCAAACTGAAATTAAAAAGCAAAGGAGAAAAAAAAACCACAACTAAGCAAGCGCTCATTAAAGTTACAGACCCTCTACTCCTAGAATATGCCGATCATAGATATCCCCACACTACTACGTTCAGAGGAAGAATTTCAAGTCAGGATGACAATGTATTAAGAGACGGAATAAAAGTTGGCAGAAAACTGGTTATTTTCAAAGGAATTACTGATAAGGGACTCGGAAAAAATAAAATATTCCGGATAGCGCATAGAGAAAAGCCGAAACGGTAGAAAGGAACGTGGACGAATTAACTTCCTCAAGTAGGCGCACAGATTTGGGTCGAATTTGCCCAAATCCCAAATATAGGCTCAGATCACAAAAGTTGAAGGAATAGCGAGCTATTTCAAGATTTTTGTGATCTGAGATCGGACAAAGACGGCCTGAAGCTGTGATGCATAGTTGGGGATGTAATTTTATCGACAATCCGAAAGTGATTAGATCAGCTATGATTTAATAAATTCCATTAGATTAGCAATTTTTTCAGGGAGGCCGAGAACAACAAGAGTATCATCAGAAATAAATTGCGTATCTGCATGTGGATTGGACAATATTTGTGAATTCCTGCGTATTGCCAATATTGTAACTCCAAATTTCTTTCTTAGATTAACTTCGGCAATGCTTTTTCCAACCAAACGTGATGTTTCAGTAACTTTCAAAGTACTGATTTCGACATCAGGAAGCTGAAATGTTAAGTCTGATACAGATAACGACTTTTTGTAAAGGCTTCGAAACATTTCGTAACCATCTGATCGTATTTCAGCAACAAGCCCTTCGATTTCAGCTTTGGGTATAAGATATTTAGCCAAAACCCGGGTAAAAATCTCCACTGATGTTTCAAATTCTTCAGGGATAACCTCATTAGCGCCTAATTCATACAGATCTTTCATCTCCTGGAAATAACGTGTCCGTACAATCAAATGAACCTTTTGATTAAGTCTCCGAATGATTTCGGTAATTCTACGGGTTGCCGCGGGATCATTAATAGCAGTTACAACAATTCTCGCATCTTTGATGTTTGCGTGCTGAAGTACGACCTCATGGGTTGAATCACCATAATAAATCGGTTCACCCTTTGCTTGTTCATTTTTTACTGTTTCCGGGTTCATTTCAATGATTGCGTAGGGAATACCTGATAGCCGTGCGGCTCGTGCTACATTTCTACCATTGACTCCGAAGCCGATTATAATGAGGTGGTCTTTTTTAGTGTTAATCTTTATCTCTGGAACAGGATAAAAGCCCGTTATTAACCTTTTTGGCAGCGGTAACATCAGGATAATATTCGCCAGGCGTGGTGCCAGGGTTATAATGAATGGTGTCGCCGCCATGCTAAGCACAGAAAAAGCCAGAAACATCTGATAAATATTTCCGGTAAGCAAACCATGTTCAACACCGGTCTTGGATAAAATGAAAGAAAATTCACCAACCTGACTGAGTGCAAGGCCAACCAGGATTGAAGTACGAAAAGGGAATCCTAATAAAACTGTTGCAAAGCAGGCAATGATGGATTTTAGAACCAAAATTCCCAAAGCAATCAGCGCTATGGTTCCCGGTTGCCGGAAAAAAAAGCCTAGATCCAGCAACATGCCGATGGAAACAAAAAAGAAGCTTGTGAAAACGTCACGAAAGGGTAAAATGCTTCCAAGCGCCTGATGACTGTATTCGGATTCGGAAATAATTAATCCTGCTAAAAAAGCGCCAAGAGCAAGGGAAAGGCCTGCGCTGGAAGTTATCCACGCAACTGCGAGGCAAATTACAACTATGCTCAACATGAAAAGTTCCTGGCTTCGCGTCCGGGCGATTTGATACAATACTTGTGGTACAATCCATTTAGCGCTAACGATCACCAGGCCGATGATTCCGATTCCTTTTGCAATAAGAATAGGGACAGATTCGCCAGTATCCCCTGTTGCTCCGGCCAGCAAAGGCGTAATCAATATCATTGGAACAATAATAATATCCTGAAAAATCAAGATGCCAAGAGCTGTGCGCCCATGGGGGGTATCAACTTCAGCTCTTTCCTGGATTAGTTTGAGAACAATGGCCGTGCTGGAAAGAGATATAAGAAATCCTATAAAGATTGAGTTGCCAATGGGTTGACCCAGTTGCCTGACTATAACAAAAGTAACCAGGAATGTAAGCAACACCTGAATCGAGCCTCCCATGAGGACTGATTTCTTGATTTGCAGCAGCTTTTCAAGTGAGAGTTCGATTCCAATAGTAAAAAGTAATAACACAACACCGACTTCAGCTAAAAGTTCAACTTCATGAACTGCCTTTACCAGTCCAAGTCCGTATGGCCCGGCCAATATCCCGGCAAGGAGGAATCCCACAATTGCCGGTATTCGAAGTTGATGGCATATAAAAAGAATAGCAACAGATAGCACAAATATGATAACAATATCATTTAGCAGAGGTATTCCCATATTCTAATTTGCCTTCTGATTTTATAGAACAAAATTGATTTGTTCATTCATACATTGGGTTCTATTTGGGCTACACTTAAATCTGTTATTAGATTTACAACTCTGTGTTCAATTTCATTCCGAACATTACGCATGAAATCAATTGATTTGTTTGATGGATCAGGCAGATTCCAGTCTTTAATTTTAACACCAGGCAAAAAAGGACATTTCTCACCGCAACCCATTGTAATAATAATATCCGGCTTAACTTCAGTAACTGCCTCTTCAATTGATTTGGGTTTGCGGAAGGCCATATCCAGCCCCTTTTCGCTCATTACTTCGACCATTAATGAATTGATTTTACTGGCAGGATTGCTTCCTCCGCTTATAACTTCAAATTTATCTCCCGCAAGGTGCTGGGCGAAAGCACTGGCAATTTGACTGCGGCAGGCGTTTTCCCTGCAGGCAAACAGAATTTTTTTCCTTCCAAGAAACGGTTTTATAAGATAGCTTGCTTTTTCCTTTACTTCTTTTAAAACTGATGGATGTTTTTCCATATCCCCTGAATTTTCAATCTGTCTATATGTCAGACTTCCTTCCAGGCTTGTTCCGATTGCATCAAAGAAATATTTAATTGTAAGATGAAGTCCATCAAACAGATTTTTCCCTTTTGTTGCTCCAAGGGAAAGAAGAAATCCGCGCCTCCATTTCCGGTTTGGGTCATTCAACTTTAATTTGTATTTTCTTGCCCATAAAGCCTGATTTCTGTCAATTAAAGCTTTGAGCTGAGCAGGGACACTATAGAAAAATATTGGTGTGGCAGCAACTATAATGTCGGCCTGGAGAAGCAGAGGATAAATTTCATGCTTCATATCATCATCAAGCGGACAGAAGCCTTTTTTTTCACAAACAGAACATTCTGTACAAGGCATAATTTTTTTCTTATCCGCTTCAATGACTTTTACTTGTGCTCCCAATTTTTCTAATTCATTCATGAAAGCTGCAAGCAGAAAGCTTGTATTGCCATTTTTTCTAGGGCTTCCCTGTAATCCAAGCGCCATCATGATACATCAACCGATTCTCTTATCTATGCCTTCAAATTTACAATCAGGAGTATAACAGGTGGTGTCCAGAAATTCGCATTTCTCTTTGCATGACGGGCATTGTTCGGGTGGAGTTTCTGCTTCTAATGAATATCCGCAATTACTGCATTTCCAACTGTTCATGCGATTACCTCATCAGTAAATTTAGGAAAAATGAATTGTAACTATCTTTGGAGTTTTATCAACATCAGGAAAGCAAATTTCATTTGCATATATATGTATGTTGAAATATATTGAATTGATAACACTATCAATATTAAAAATAAAGCGGTCTTTTAAAAAATGATAAGAGGCAGCTAAAATATCAAGACTTTGAGCGAGCCCTTAATTCAATAGTATAGGAATTTCCATTTTATGGTCAATTTTATCAATAGGTTAAAAACTATCAGTACATAACGAATTGTTCTTAGCTGTTAAGCTTATCAGCTATCTGCTAAGAGCTAAGAGCTCGCCCGATAGGGCGTTAATTCAGAAAGAATGATTAAATCAGAAATTAATGATAGCTGTCAGATAACCTCAAGTTTTTTTGTCGAAAACATAAAATTGCTTGCAAAAAAATTGTTTGAGGGCGCAAATGGCAGCCACGACTGGGATCATACCATGCGGGTATGTATGTTAAGTAAGCATATTGGAGCAGCAGAAGGCTCTGACATGGATGTGTTGCTTATTGCAACCTATTTGCATGATATTGGAAGATGTTATCAGGATGCATCCTGCGGTGCAGTTTGCCATGCTGAAAAAGGCGCACAGATGGCATGGCCTATTATAAAGGAACTTCCCATTTCAGAAAGCCGGAAGGAAAATGTTATTCATTGTATAAGATCTCATAGATTTCGTGGAAATCATGCACCGGAGACAACGGAAGCCAAGGTTTTATTCGATGCGGACAAGCTTGATGCAATTGGCGCTGTCGGCGTGGCAAGAGCATTTTTGTTTGCCGGTGAAATTGGTGCAAGGCTTCATAGCCCTGAGGTCAGTATAGAAGATTCCAGATCGTACTCAAGGGATGATACAGGTTTTAGAGAATTTATGGTAAAACTTTCCGGAATTAAAGATAAAATACAAACAAAAGAAGGACGTAAAATGGCAAAAGAGCGCCATGATTTCATGGAGCGTTTTTTTAAACGTTTTTTAGAAGAATATGAAGGGAAGAGGTAGTTATTATGAGCATTAATGTTGTTGAAAGAATTGATGAGTATGTAAAAATAAGGCATTTGCTTGTAAGCGTATCGGACAAACAGGGGCTTGATAGTTTTATACCTCAACTTTTTGAGATCAATCCCAAAGCAAAAATTTTTTCCACAGGCGGTACGTTCAGCAAAATAAAAGAAATACTTGGGGAGAAAGCTTCATCATGCCTGACCCAGGTTTCCGATTATACAGGCCAGCCGGAAACACAGGGAGGGCTTGTTAAGACACTGGATTTTAAGATATATCTTGGATTGCTTACAGAGACTTATAATGATGCCCACAAGGAAGACTTGAGCAGAACAGGTTCGGTGCCTATTGATATGGTTATCTGCAATCTGTATCCTTTTAAAGAAACTATTGCAAAACAAGGAGTAACAGTTGAGCAGGCCAGGGGTAATATAGATATAGGAGGTCCCTGCATGATAAGGGCATCGGCAAAGAATTATTTGAGAGTTGCATCTGTAGTTGATCCATTGGATTATGAAAAAATTATTTCTGAAATGAAAGCAAATGACGGTAAGACTTCTCTTGAACTTCGTTTTAATCTGGCGCAAAAGGCTTTTGCACATACAGCGGGTTATGACCGTACTATTGCCGAGTATTTTGCTTCTAAATCATCTAACGATGTAAAAAAAGATGTTATTAGGATTTAGGGGTCAGGAGTCAGGATTTTTAAGGTTGCCTGGTTCTCACGCTGGAGCATGGGAACGAGAAAAGTTATAATCTTAGTGCCTGTGTGGCTGAACTATTACAAATTAAGGAGATAAATTATGGTTGAAGATCTGAAAAAAATGTACAAAACAATCATGGATGACCATTTTTTGCCTAATATGGAAATCAGCTTTGTGGACAAGGATAAAAGGCAAACTCTGTTTTATGAAAAAGTTACATGGACTATAGATAATGTTGAAAAAGGTTTAAGGTATGGTGAAAATCCGGGACAGGAAGCTGCGCTTTACAAACTTGTTAATGGAAACCTGCTCCTTGGAGAAACAGAGATCATACAGCCAGGCCGGTACCTGGCGTCAGACATTGAGCTTTTGCAGTCAGGCAAACATCCCGGCAAGACAAATTTAACTGATGCCGACAATTCCCTGAATATTCTGAGATATTTTAAAGACAAGCCCACAGTGGTAATTGTAAAGCATAACAATCCATGCGGGGTTGCCCAGGCTGATACACTTGAGGAGGCTTATATCAAGGCGAATATGGCAGACAGAGTTGCTGCATTTGGAGGTTGTATCACTGTAAACAGAGCTATTGACAGAGCAACGGCTGAAACAATTAACAGGCAATATTCTGAAGTTGTGGTTGCCCCTGATTTTGAAGAAGGGGTTATGGATATTTTTGCAAAGAAGAAAAATCTCAGAGTTATAAAGATAGGCAATATAAACAGATTGACAGATTTCGTTGGTAAAAGATTTGTGGAATTCAAAAGCCTTATTGATGGCGGTATCGTTGCCCAGTGGTCTTTTGTGCCCTCTGCCCGGTCAAAAGATGATCTAAAAATAGCTGAATGCGAATACAAGGGAAAGCAATACAGGATTAATCGGGAGCCAACCGAGAAGGAATATAATGATATGCTGTTTGGATGGCTGGTGGAGTCAGGAATTACATCCAATTCGGTTGTTTATGTAAAGGACATGGTTACAGTTGGTATCGGCACAGGTGAACAGGACAGGGTAGGGGTAGCCGAAATTGCACGGGATAAAGCGTATCGAAAGCTTGCTGACCGTTATTGTTTTGAGATGTATAAAATCTCTTATAACGAATTGGCAAACAACGACAAAAAGAAAGAAATTGATAATAGAGTTGCGAATGAGAAGGGCGGACTTGTCGATTCCATAATGGTCAGCGATGCATTTTTTCCATTCAGAGACGGTGTTGATGTCGGCCTAAAAGAAGGTGTTTCTGCTGTAATTCAGCCGGGCGGGTCAAACAATGATTATCAGTCAATCAAGGCCTGCAACGAGGCTGATGCCACAATGGTTTACACCGGGCAGAGGAGTTTCAGGCATTAAGGAACGTGGACGAAATAACTTCCTCAAGTAGGCGCACAGATTTGGCAAAGGCGGCCTGAAGCTGTGATGCATAATTGTGGAAGTTGTTTCGTCCACGTTCCATAATTTGGCCACCTCGCGGACAGGGGGGGCTGATCAGCAGGCGTTTGAGGATAAAAAAGGGATATCCCCGGATCGATTTATCGGTTTGGGGATTTTTTTTGCAGTTCCGATCAAAGTGAAAGGAGAAATAAGAAAATGAAGAAGTTGTTAAGTCGTGTGACAGCATTATTAGTATTTATGTTTTTTGCCTTACCCGTATTGATTTTTGCTCAGGAGAGGAGCGATACTGTAATAATGGAAGAGGTGGTGGTAACCGCAGGCAGGGTAGAAGAAAAGAAAAAGGAGATTACTACCAATGTAACCATTATTAATGCGGAAGAGATCAAAAATTCTTCCGCCAAGGATCTCGGAGAATTATTGACTGAAAAGGCTATTGGGCACAGTCATAGATACCCGGGTGCCTTAAATTCAGTCGGTATTCGCGGCTTCAGGACAGAACCCCACGGCAATGATCTTGAGGGTCGTGTGCTGATTCTTGTGAACGGCCGGAGGGCTGGTACCGGTAACACAGCCAAAATTAGCACCAAAAATATAGAACGGGTAGAAATAATAAGAGGCCCCGCCTCAGTTCAATACGGATCTGCTGCCATGGGCGGAGTCATAAACGTGATTACCAAGCGGGGAAAGGATAAACCCAGTGTGTTTGCTGAGGGAACACTGGGAAGCTTTGGCTACAAAGAAGGAAGTGCAGAATTTTCAGGAAAGCAGAAAGCGTTTGACTTTTCCGGCAGTTTTAGCAGTGATTCTAAAGACGACTACGATACTGCCAGTGGAGAAAAGTTTTACAACACCGAATATAATCGCAAAGAAAACTGCAGCCTGAATCTCGGTTATGAGTTTTTACCCGAAAATCATATTGGCGTCATTTACAATTATTATAATGCCGATTATTTGGGTGATTCAGGATACCTGAGTCAGAATGATCGTGACGACTATAAGGATTCAAGCAACAGGACAATTGACTTTATTTATGACGGTGGAACTCCAGACGGACTTTTTTCCTGGAAGGCCAGATATTTTGATGGTAAAGATCAGGACAAGTGGGTTGATCCTACGGTGAGCAACCCTGACGGCTGGGACGATGGTGTGGAAGCTGAACAAAAGACCGACCAGAAGGGGGCACAGGCCCAGGTATCTTACAACCAGGAATATCTTCTTGTTACCGCCGGTTTTGACTGGGTAAACTACAAAATAGAAACCACCTGGGATCCGAAAAAATCTGAATATGACAATCCTGCTGGTTTTCTCATGGCCAAAACCAGGCTTTTTGATAAAAAGTTTATAATCACTGGTGGCGTAAGATATGATGAATATGAAGTGGATATGAAAGACAGTGGGAAAAAAGAGAGTGATGATCACCTCTCTCCACGGGTTGGCGCGGCCTATCTCATCACAGACTCGCTAAAACTGAGGGCCAACTACGGGGAGGCATTCAAGATGCCTTTTGCAAAGCAGATGGCCGCGGATTATACTATCTGGGGAATGCATTATGTGGGCAACTCCAGTTTAAAACCGGAAAAAAGCGGGACATATGAAGGAGGTATGGATTTCTCCTATGCTTTTTTCGATTCTTCCATCACCTATTTCCATACCAATTTCAAGGATAAGATTGAGTCTTACACGACGGCAGGTGGTGACAAGTCATGGAAAAACCTTGGAGAAGCTGAAGTAGAAGGTGTTGAAGGTAACCTCTCGTACGAGATTGGCTCTCTCTTCTCTTGGGATTATCAGGTAAAACCCTATGTCAACTTTACATATCTTACCAAATATAAAGATAAGGAAGCGGATGAAGACCTAAAGTATACATCGGATCTCCATGTATCGTATGGTATCACGCTCTCTGATTTTGATGGTTTTTCCGCCAACCTGAACCTTTACTACACGGGAAAACAGAGTATTACGGATTACGAAGGCGGTACTTACGCGACGATAACACAAGGCAGCTTCACGTTTGTCAATTTGACTATCAGTAAAAGAATCTTTGATTTCAAAGAATACGGAGGGCTCACCTTGAGAGGCGAGATCCAAAACCTTTTTGACAAGGATTGTGAGCACATTCAAGGCTATCCCATGCCGGGAAGGAGCTTTTTCATTGGTTTGAGATATGATTTCTAAAATGACATGATGACATTGATGGCAGGGGGAGTCTCCTGCGGAGTATTTCCTCTGCCACGAATTTTATGAGGAATAAGATGGAGAAAGTTAAACATTACTACTACTTATGCACCTTTATTCTTTTTACAATTTTTTGGAGTGCCATCCCTGTATTTTCCTATCCAATAGCGTTTACTGATGCTCAGGGCAAACATATCTCAATTGCAAAAAGTCCATCAAAAGTTGTTTCCCTGGTACCCGGCATAACCGAAATTATTTTTAGAATAGGGGCAGGAGATGCG
>JAJSZO010000083.1:0-8802 GCA_030262795.1 Deltaproteobacteria bacterium
TTCGGGAAGGAAGTTTTTTGAGACTCTGAAGGAAATCACGGATATTGATCCTCAAAACATCCAGTTCTGTTGCGCAGAGTGGTTTTGGAAAAAACAGTTCAATTCTTACGCTCTACAGGTTGAACCAGACAGGTTTAAGCATAAAGACAGAGCTATACTTGATTACAAGGAAGCATTGAATATAGAAAAGATACGAAATAAGTTTTTTGTTCAGCTAAAGGAGTTGCTTCGAAAGCAGCAAGATTGAGATATGACCGGCTAACATTTTTCTTTACCTGACAGGTTTTCCGCTGTCGCGACACACCTGCAGGTGAGAAATGCGTTACAGATACCTGCTATGCACGTAACAAATTGAAACACTTTAAAATTTGTGATATATAAACCCTATCTGCAAGAAATTTATTGAATTCTTGAGTTACGCAGTTGGCAAGATATATTCACTTTTCACAAGCCAAAAATTTTTGAGATTGCCATTTGAAAGCTATAACTTGGCAGGCCTGAAGTGAAGTACGGATTTGTCGTTTAATTATTTTGCATAATATTCGGTTATTATTCAATTGCCTATAGTGAATTAAAAACAAGCAGATATATGCTTCACCTCTCGTAGATCAGAGGTATCCTTATACCTCTTTAAAAGGCTAATAGGGAGGAACCATGGACCCGATTAGTACCGCAATTATTGCGGCCGTCTCCGCCGGTGTTACCAGCGGCATGACGGCTGTTGGGAAAGAGGCAATTCTGGATGCTTACAAAGGCATTAAAAACGCAATAAAATCCAAGTTTGGCAAAGACAACAACATTTCCAAAACCATCAAGGATTTCGAGGTTGATCTTAAATCAAAGGGCCGCCAGTTGTTACTTGCAGAGCATATAGCGACCGCAGAGGCCAACCAGGATCCCGATATTCTTAAAGTAGCGCAAAAATTGACGGAAGCGCTGCAAAGCACAGAGACGGGTCGAAAAGCCATCGCCAAGTTTCAAGTTGATGCCAGGAACGCTTAAGTCTGCGTTATTGGTGATATGGCCAAAGTTGAAGGCGGCATTCATTTTGGAGAAACCAAACGATGAAGTCCTTGATCCAAACTGGCGTTATCGGGGACTATTCCCATGTCGAAGGCGGGATCCATTACAGTAACTATAAGATCCCAATGGCCCCCAAAATAGCCCCTGAAGAATTAAATCGAGCTTTAAATAAACTGGAGTCCCTGCCAACTGATCGAATTCCTGAGATAAGTACGCTACCTTCCAGCTCCCGAATGCCCTTTAGCCCTAACTATCTTTTTGTCGGCCGCCAGCAAGATTTGATACGTATTGTCAAAGCGCTTAAAGGCGGACAGACGTCCGCTGTTAGTCAGATTGTCGCAGTTACTGGCATAGGCGGGGTTGATAAAACGCAACTTGCCTGTGAATTCGTTCACCGGTATGGGCAGTATTTTGCGGGTGGCGTTTACTGGCTGAACTTTGAAGATCCAAAGGCGGTGCCGGCCAGGGCAAACGCACTTGTATGAGTCCGAATTTAGCCACTTTCAGGTAAGTTGATGCTACTCTCTTGCTTCTATAGACGCAATTGCGGGCAATACGAGCAGGGCAAACGCATTTGGATATACTGATTTTTCAATAAGTTAGACAAACTCCCAAAATTAAGATGACTCTTATTACCTGCTATTTTATTTATAGAAGCAAGAAAAGTAGCAAAAGTAGCATCAACTTACCTGAAAGTGATTAAATTCGGACTAATCCAAGTGCGTTTGCCCTGGCTTCCTACCAGCCTTGACAGGATGGCTACACGCAACCCTTTCTTGGAGTTAACACACCATACTTGCTTACACTTCGGGCTGTGAGCTATTCACCACAGATTGAGGTTTCAAAGATCAGCTTATCCCTACAGTCTAAAAAAATCCATCCTTCACTTGATTTTTTGCCACAAGAATTGTATCCATCATTTCTTTAGAAGGCCCGGCAAATTGGTTTCGAAGTGCGTCCACTATGGGGAGCCAAAATACCATCCGCTGAATTCAGCGGTTTTTAGTAAACGCGAGACCCCGTGGGTTGATCCCCTCGGGGTTTTGTCGTTTCTATTGAATCCTCGCGTACTTAGGGTTCAGTAAAAAAATAGAATGTCATTTTGGGTCACAATTATAGCATTTATTTTTCTTATAAAATCTACTTAATGTTAGTATGTAAAAATAAAATGCCTTGTAATTATTATAAATATTGGCAGATATCAATATTATATTTATAGCTATATAGCGCATTCCCATTTTCCCTGCAATATTATGTAACCAATTGATTTTATTGACTTGACCTTAAATCGACTATAGAATTAAATCGTTGTAAATCAAATAGTTGAAGAAAAATTTAAGCAGAATCAAAAAGATGAGCCTCAGTATTCTTTTCATCGCAAGAAGAAAGTTAACTTTAAGAACCAATTAGATAATTTCTATAGAGTTGTAAAACCAGTGATCGCAGGAACCAAAGAAAAGCAACGAGAAGTAATCAAACTTACAGTTAAGCGTTCTCAAAGACAATCTTACAAAACAAAGACTAAGCGGCAGTGCTCCCGGAACAAGGGACACGATATCAGCAAGGGCGACAGGTGTTTGGTTATCAAGGAGAATATGGCGAAAAACAACTACTGCATGGAATACGCGGCCCTGATCCTGCGGAAGGATAGCGAGGAGCTGAGCCAGCTTTCGGGGGAGTTGGATTCTTCTGATCAGAAAGGCCAACCGTGATGGACCCGGTATTCAGGTAGTCCCCACAAAACAGTGCAGGTTTGGAAATACCGTCCCATATTGCTTTGTAACCACCTGATTTTTCGCTATGTGCTGCCAGAAGCTATGACATGTAACGTGTTGAAATTATTAACCTGCACTGTTTTGTAGGGACTACCAGGAAATATCTTTTTTTGAGAGCGATTATTGTAAAAATAACATAGGATATGAGGGAGTTAAGGAAGACTTATAAGATCGTACGATTTTATTCATCATGCTCAATTTTAGGTTGTCATTTCTATAAATGATGCCAAACAAGGAAATTCGACGCTGACGCCTCTTCTGCTATGCCGGAACGGCCTGCTCTTTAACCCATTGAATAACGAAGGCTTGCGGCTTGACAGCCGGATGGAGAACGGTTATGAAAAGGGTTGCATGCGGGGAGCCAAACAAATCAAGCTCAGTTAAATTTTGACCCAGTTAAATTTTGACTGGGCTTTTTTTATTTGAGAAAATGGAACGTGTTATTATGTATACATTCTTTAGAGTCAAAGTGTTGGCCGGTATTATTGCGGTCACAGCAACAATTTGCTTCGTCTAAATCGACGGCAAATTTGGACGCAAATTCTACCAGGTTATTTATTATCAAGCCCTGAAGTTGGTAGCCTTATTAAGTAAGAAACCGTGAACCGTTGCCGTTATTGATTACCAAAATTATTCTGCCCGCCGCAGTCAGGACACTGCCAGGTTATTCCATTACATGACATTCCCCAGACATTTTCATACATGCAGTCCTGACAAATTGCAAAGCCACACCTGCATGTCCAGAAAAAGGGGGCTTTATTACGACAACAATGGCAGTTTGTTGGCTTTGATCGGAGTCGTCTTTCCCTGTATTTTGTTTTCGTCTTAGTTGAAGAGCCTGTCATGTTCTACCCTGATGCAAAGATTCATCACGACATCTATACCTGCTTTTGTCAATAATTCTGCAGCGTCATGATCTTCTATATTAAGCTGCGTCCAGAAAACTTTTGGCTTGATTCGAATAGCCTCACGAGCATGGAGCATTATCTGAGAAGAGTTTCTAAACACATTAACAATATCTATGGTTTGCTTAATATCTTTTATTGATGAATATGCTTTTTCTCCAAGAATCTCCTTCTGCTTGGGGCGTACCGGAATAATTTTATAACCTTGTTTTTTGAGATAGTTGGCAACAATATGGGAGTCTCTTTCCGGTTTAGGGCTCAAACCTAAAACCGCTATGGTTTTTGAATCTGCCAGAATATGTTTTATTTCACTGTCTTCAGTGATTATTTTACCTTTTTTCATACATGTTCCCTTAATCTGAATCTATCAGTCTTGTTGTTTTAGTCTATTAGTGATAATAGCAGATAAAATCTTTTGTTAAGCAAAAAGACAGGCAACCGTTCGCGTTCACAGTTTGCAGTTAACGGTTGATAAAACATAAAACCGTAAACCACTATATAGATAGATATCAATAAAACCTGTAATCTGCAACCTGAATTCTTATGAATAAAGATAAAACAATATATCTAATAGACGGAAGCGCATATATCTACCGCGCTTATCATGCAATTCGCGGACTTTCCAATTCAAAGGGTCTTCCAACAAATGCTGTTTTCGGTTTTACAAAAATGCTTTTAAAGCTCATAGAAGATCGAAATCCAACATATGTTGGAATGTTTTTTGACGTAAAAGGCCCTACTTTCAGACATAAAATGTTTGACGCCTATAAAGCCAACCGGCCACCCATGCCTGAAGATCTATCGGTTCAGATTCCATATATTAAAGACATAACAAAAGGTTTCAACATACCGGTTGTTGAAATGCAGGGCTACGAAGCCGACGATCTCATAGGCACACTTGCGCGCAAGGCCGAGGAAGCAGGATTTTTTGTAGTCATGGTTACAGGCGATAAAGATTTCATGCAGCTTGTTACAAACAAGTCTATTCTCTGGGACCCAATGAAAGAAAAAATCATAGATGACGATGTGATAAGAGATACATATGGAATTGAACCTCGCCAACTGGTTGATGTTATGGGCCTTTCCGGTGATTCTGCCGATAATATTCCCGGTGTACCAGGGATGGGGCCAAAGACTTCGCTTGCATTGATAAAAACTTTCGGAAGTATGGAGCGTTTATATGAGCAGGTGGATACAATAAAGAAAAAAAAGCAGCATGAAAATCTTGTCCGCTACAAAGAACAGGCTTTGTTGAGCAAAGAACTTGTTAAAATAAACGACAAAGCACCCGTATCATTTATACCTGAAGACTTTAAATACAGCACTCCGAATAATGCTGCTCTCGCCGGACTCTTTAAACAACTGGAATTCAGGCAGTTGCAGCAGTCTGTTATAAAACGGGCAGATTTATCAAAAAAGAAATACAAGGCAGTATTGAGTGTTGATGAACTTTCCGATCTAATTACGATTTTAGAGGCTTCAAGTTCATTTGCCATTGATACTGAAACTACTTCTAAGAATCCAATGGCGGCAAAGATAGTCGGGTTGTCTTTTTCATTAAAGCCTGATGAAGCATTTTACATTCCATGCGCTCATGAATATGAAGATGCACCAAAACAGCTTAAATCGGATGAAGTTTTAAAGAGGCTCAAGCCGGTACTTGAAAATCATAAAATAAAAAAGATAGGTCAGAACATAAAATATGACTGGATTGTTCTTGATCGTCATGGAATAAGCCTTTCCGGAGTAATGTTTGATACCATGCTTGCATCTTACCTTATTAACCCTTCGAAACGCGCACACAATCTTGACCGGATTGCTCTTGATTTTCTTGATCACAAAACGATTTCGTATGAGGAAGTAGCAGGTAAAGGTAAAAATGCTTCCTGTTTTTCAAAGGTTCCCCTTGAAAAGGCTGTGCCATATGCCTGTGAGGATGCTGACATTACGCTTATGGCTTATAATATTCTTAAGCCCACGCTGAAAGATATGGGGCTTGAAGAACTTTTTGAAAAAGTGGAAATGCCGCTTGTGCTGGTCCTGATGAAAATGGAAATGACGGGCATTAATGTTGATAGAGAAAAGCTGATGATTCTTTCAAAATCATTCGAACAGCAGCTTGAGCAGCTTGAAGGCAGCATATATTCAATCGCAGGGGAAGAATTTAACATCAGATCTTCACAGCAACTCGGCAACATACTTTTTGAAAAGCTAAAATTGCCGGTGCAAAAGAAGACAAAAAAAAAGACAGGCTATTCAACCGATGTAAATGTTCTTGAAGCGCTGTCAGAACAGCATGAGCTTCCTGTTCTAATATTAAGGTACCGGACTCTCGCAAAACTTAAATCAACATATACGGATGCTTTGGTAGATCTTATAAATCCGGAGACAGGACGTATCCATACTTCGTACAATCAAACAGTTACTGCTACTGGCCGCCTTAGCAGTTCAGAACCGAATCTTCAGAATATCCCGGTCCGCACAGATGAGGGAAGGGAGATAAGAAGGGCTTTTATTCCAAGACAAGGATGGCACCTGCTTGCAGCAGATTATTCTCAGATAGAACTCCGTATTCTTGCCCATTATTCAGATGATAAAATTCTTATCAAGGCTTTTAAAGAAGATGAAGATATTCATCTCCGGACCGCCGCAGAGGTTTTCCAGGTATTTCCTTCTTTCATTACTTCTGAATTGAGACAGCAGGCCAAGATTATAAATTTTGGCATTGTTTATGGAATGAGTCCGTATGGCCTTTCCAAAGAGCTGGGTATAAGCCGAAAAATGGCGAAAACCTATATACACAACTACTTCACAAGATACAGCGGCGTAAAACAATTTATAGATGAAACAATAAAACAGGCCGGGATTGCAAAGAAGACAAGTACGTTGCTTGGCCGTATTCGCCTTTTGCCGGATATCAACAGCTCAAATAAAAACTTGCGTGAGTTTGCCGAAAGAACCGCAATAAACACTTCTATCCAGGGGTCAGCTGCAGATCTCATAAAAATAGCCATGATAAATGTGGACTCAACACTTACAGAAAGAGGCCTTAAATCTGCGATGCTGCTTTCCGTACATGATGAGATTGTTTTTGAAGTGCCTCCGGATGAACTGGATGAAGTTAGATGCCTTGTAAAAGATATAATGGAGGGTGTTTGGGATCTGAAGGTTCCGCTTAAGATTAATCTATCGGTGGGAAAAAATTGGGCCGAAGCCAAATAGTTAGTGCCCGAACAAATCCGACCCAAATCTATGCGTCTACTTGTGAAAGTTATTGTGCCCACGTTCCATAAAGTCCACGGCATTTTGAAAAATTTGCAAACCTGTTGCATGACCCATTTCAAATACTTTGTCCTGACGTTTAAGTTTTTCTTTCTGGCGAGTCCAGTCCGGATGATTGGTTGGATGATTGTAGGCTTCAGGATGGGGCATAAGGCCGAAAATCCGACCGGTTGGATCACATATTCCTGCTATATCAAGTACTGAGCCATTTGGATTGTGCGGGAAAGAGCTGTTTGCAAGTTCTCCGTCCGGCATGGAATACTGAATTGCAATCTGGTTACTGTTTACAAGGCGTTTTATTGTGGACTCATCTGAATAAAATTTTCCTTCTCCGTGTCTGATGGAAAGTTCTAAATAATCCATATTTTTTGTAAATATGCAGGGAGAGGCGGAATTTGCTTTCAGATTTACCCAGTCATCCCTGAAATTTCCGCAATCGTTAAATGTAAGCGCTACCGACCGTTTACTGTAATTATGGTTAAAACCAGGCAAAAGCCCGAGATTCACAAGCGCCTGGAATCCATTGCATATCCCAAGTACAAGATTGCCACTATCAATAAACTCTTTCAGCTTTTTTCCAATATTTGTTTTGAAGCGTACAGCTTGAATAACACCTGCGCCATGATCATCTCCCCAACTGAACCCTCCGACAAAAACCATGATTTGAAAATCTTCAAGCTTTACATCTCCATTAATAAGCGAATTTATATGGACCCGGACAGCTTTTGCTCCTGCCAGTTCAAAGGCATAGGCTGTTTCATGATCACAATTCAAGCCGTATCCGGCAAGTACAAGTACATTTACTTTGCTCATATTGACTCCTCCGCTCCATCTATCCGGGCATGAGACTTACCTTGACTTTCATAGTTAGAAATTGTAGGCTCACCTTTAAAACGTGTGCCTGGCGTACAACTATCTGCTTCTCTTGACCGCAGAAGCTGTGCCGTTTTAGATTAATTGTTGTTTTAAAACGCAATATTTGTAGCATAGCGAACCCAACAAAACAAGTCGCCCGTGAACCGTTATTTAGTGCCCGAACGAAAACTAGAAAATTTTTTCAAGTTCAAGGAAGGCGCAAATTTTAACCGCAGGAATACATAGGGTATTTTGAGGATTAAAATTTGCGACTGACGCAGAAATTGGAAAAATTAGCAGTTTTCGTTCAGACACTATTTAAACAAATGTATTTGATGCTTCTAAAATGGATAATCATCATCTAATACTTGGCAAACTTGTCGATTTTATAATCGGCAAAACTATAACAGATACCCATGATGAACGGTATAGGCAAAAATTAGCCAAAATACTTGTAATAATTAAAGGGTACCATAAATATGACATTAAACCGCACTGCGATCTTCTTGTAAAGGCTGCAAATAAAAGCGCTATAGTTATAGTTGATTTCAAGGTTGTATTGTCCGCAAAAGTGTGCATGATAGTGAAATATGCCCCCGGTTCTCTGGTAACCAGACATCGCTCTGCATTGGCTGCCTCAAGACTTATAGCACCATACCAGGTACCGGTCGTTGTTGTAACAAATGGCGAAGATGCGAATATCATAGATGGCTCAACAGGAAAAGTAACCGGCTATGGCTTTGAATCCATACCTTCAAAAACCGAACTAAGTGATATGGTTGATAGAAAGCATTTTGATCCTGTTTCGATAGATAGAGCAGAAATTGAATCAAGAATTATGTATGCCTATGAAGTTGACGGAAGCTGTCCTTGCAAAATTAAAAGCTGACGGCTTCGTAAAAAGTCCATGTGTGTCAAAAATGCCAAAGAACCGTAAACCCTGAACCTAACAACCTAAGTAG
>JAJSZO010000083.1:8902-10321 GCA_030262795.1 Deltaproteobacteria bacterium
ATTATAGTTACCGGCTCACGAATCGGCACCACCGGGAATTTTATAAATGAAATTGACCATGCGGAATTGGTTGCATTAAAACGTTTTGCCGAACTCAAAGAAAATGTGGATAGAAGTAAAATAATGCTATTTTGTACTTTAGAACCATGTCTTATGTGTTATAGTGCCATTCTTATGAACGGTATCGGCAAAATTGTTTATGCCTACGAGGATGTAATGGGAGGTTGCACAAGGTGTAATTTAACGAAGCTATCCCCTTTTTACAAAGAGCGCCAAATCAAAATTGTACCTGATATTTTACGCAATAAAAGCCTGGAGCTTTTTAAGGTCTATTTTGAAAATCAAAAAAACACTTACTGGAAAGACAGCCTCTTGTCCCAATATACGCTCAAACAGTAATTTCGTCCATGTTCCTAAGACTCTATGGATTTTGTTGCATTTTTTTGTTGCATTTCTTCATATTGTTATATATGCAATAGATTTATATTAATTAAAGCAGGTTAACAAGTAAAGCTACAATAAGACCAGTGGGTGTTATAAATATAATTTGATATTAACCTTAAATAAAACAATAAATATCGCTACCGTAGGAGGTGAAAAGTATAGCTATATCGAAGAGGATAAACAGGCCAAACAAGTTTGACAAAACAAATATCAATAACGATATAAGAGCAAGAGAGGTAAGAGTTATTGATCCTGACGGCAATCAGGTGGGTATTATACCAACCTATAAAGCTCTTGCGACAGCTGGTGATTTCGGTCTTGATCTTGTGGAAATTTCTCCTAATGCCAACCCGCCTGTATGCAAAATAATGGATTACGGCCGCTATAAATATGAGCAGACCAAAAAGAAACAGGAAGCAAAAAAGAAACAAAGCACATTCCAGGTTAAAGAGATAAAAATACGTCCCAAGACCGGAGAACATGATCTGAAAATCAAAATTAACCATATTAAAAAGTTTATAGGAAAAAAGGATAAGGTTAAAGTTACAGTTGTGTTCAGGGGACGAGAAATAGCACTTTCAGAGCTTGGCAGGAATTTGCTTAAAAAAATTGCTGAAGAAATTGATGATATTGCAATAGTAGAGCAATATCCTAAATTTGAGGGCCGTACCATGATGATGATCCTGTCATCAAAATAATTTAATAGTATAGGAATTTCCTTTTTTTGACAGGATGTACAGGATAATCAGGATATAAAAAAATAAAGAAATCATGTAAATCCCGTTAATCCTGTCAGAAAAGTCCGCCCGATAGTGCGCTAATTTAAGATTGACTATTGAAAATCGGTGGTATGCCTTTGGCGTGCTATTTGAAAACTCAAATTGCTTTAAGTTTTTAACTTTCTGATAATATTTATAAAAGATGGCGTAAGCTGCTATCTGTGGCTGCTTACGCCATCTATGTTTGAAAATAACT
>JAJSZO010000084.1 GCA_030262795.1 Deltaproteobacteria bacterium
AGTATAGAAGCCTTGATCCCTGATCCCCGGCTTTACTCATTGAATATCCTGTTCGATAATAGTTTCAGGTTCAATGACTGTGCTTTCTGTTGCGGTTTTTGATGGCTCTGTTTTTTGGGGAATTTTGTTATTTTTAATAGAGATAATTTTCTTTTCAATATTCTTTTTTAATTGATCCAGCTTCTGCTCATAAAGTTTCTGCTCATTTTTAAGCGCTGAATCAAGCGTTTTTTTGTCTACTTTTATTGATGACAGTTTTGAAATATCAGATTTTAGCTTAGTTAGTTCAATAGATATTTTATCCGCAGCTTTAGACAGGTTTGCCAGTTTCTTGTTAAATTTACTGTCAATGGTTTTTAGTTTGGATGAAACATTTTTCAGGTCATTACTAATTGCAGAAGATTTGTTTTCGATTTTAGATATTGAATTGTTAAACCCTTTATTGTCAGTTTTTCTTGCAGATCTTATGTGTTTTATCGCAGTTGTTGCTTCGTTTAATTTTGTTTGTAAGGAAGAAATGTTATTTTTAATTCCGGGAAGTGAATCTTCGAGTTTTTTATATTGGGATGTTAAGGAGGATAATCTTGTTTCCAGCTCCTTTGAAAGATTCTGAACTTCCGTGGTTCCGGTATCGTGAACCGTTGTTACTCTTTTTTTGATATCAAGATACGCTATAAAAAGTATAATAGCTATAAAACATGGTATTAAAACTGAAATAAAAGTTATCCTGTTGCTTAGTTTTTCTATCCGTATATTTTCCATTTCTTCCTGGAACTGTGAATCCGTGCTTTCATCATTAAAACGAATCTTAAAATTTGATGTATTGTTTTCATTCATTTTATTTATTCCTAATTCTATTGTTGCCTGGCGGCTTTGAAAAGTTAAACAATTTGCACAAACAGGTTGAATATGTTAAAGACCTTGAAAAATGTCAACTTTAATTTCTTTTTTTGACAGGATATACAGGATGATCAGGATAGATGCACAATATTATCATTCAAATATATGAAGTACAAACTCCATCTGAAGCTGAAAAGCTTATCGAACTTGGGGTGAATCGTATCGGCAGTGTTATTGTTTCTGACGAAAAATGGCGGATTCCTGTTATTAAAGAAACAATAAATCTGGCAGGCTCTACACGTTCGATGAGCAGTTTGATCATGCTTTTCAGTGAGCTGAATAATATTTTTCGAGCACTGGATTATTACAGGCCAAATATACTTCATTTTTGTGAGGACATAGCAAGCAGTTACAGTATCTATGGGAATTGTGAAGATTTGATCATTTTACAGCAAAATATTAAAGAAAAGTTTCCTGAAATCAAGCTGATGCGTTCTATCCCGATAACTCAGCCCGGGATGAAAAATCAGATTACATCAATTGAACTTGCAGGGATGTTCGAGCCTGTAAGTGATTATTTTTTAACCGACACATTGCTTGTAAAATCATCTAATTGCGGCTTAAAAAACCAGCCGGTCAAAGGTTTTATCGGCATAACCGGCAGGACATGTGATTGGGACACGGCTGCCGAGCTGGTCGAATCAAGCAGCATACCTGTTATTCTTGCAGGTGGTTTGTCGCCTGATAATGTATTTGACGGTATCATGCGTGTTTCTCCTGCTGGTGTGGACAGTTGCACAGGAACCAATTTTTTAGATTTTAAAGGAAAGCCCATAAGGTTTCAAAAGGATCTTGAAAGGGTAGAGCAGTTTGTTGAAGAAACACGCAGAGCTGAAAAGCTATTTATTGAAAAGGAATTCTAATACATGTATGAAAGCAGTGATCTGAGAAAAGGTCTTAAAATTGAGATAAATGGCGAACCATATATTATTGTGCAGTTTAACTTTGTTAAACCCGGAAAAGGCAAGTCTTTTTATAAGTGCAAACTAAAGAATATGCTTTCAGGCAGTGTGGTTGATCGGACATTTAGAGCCAGTGAAAAGTTCAAAGAGGCAAACCTGGAAGAGCAAGAGATGGAATATTTATATTCAGACGGCAATAATTACTGTTTTATGAACACATCAACTTATGAGCAGGAATTTCTCCCTGAAGATCAGGTCGGTGATTCACTTAAATTTTTAAAGGAAAATACTGTATGCAATGTTCTTTTTTTTGACGGCAGAGCAATAGCAATTTTATTGCCGAATTTTGTTAATCTCAGAATTGTTAAAACTGATCCCTGGGTTAAGGGTGACACAGCCGCAGGGAGTACAAAACCTGCAACGCTTGAAACCGATTATGTTGTTCAAGTACCGCCTTTTGTTGAAAAAGAGGAAATTGTTAAAATTGATACCAGAACCGGTGAATATGTGGAGCGTGTAAAAGAGTAAGATTCCGGGAAAAATCATGGAAAAAAGAAAGTTTAAAATAAAAACGACTTTCATTGATAGAAAACAAGAGGTAAGGCTGCTTCATAATTATTTGGAGGCTCAGCCGAACTCTATTCTTTTTCTTTATGGCCCAAAGTCTTCCGGAAAAACCACACTTCTATATCGCCTGTGCGACGAACTTGCAGAGGACAAGAGTTGTGAGGTCAAGTTTCTCAATCTGCGTGAGACCTTTTTAGATTCATATGATGATTTCCTGCAAGTCTTTTTTAAGACAAGAAATAACAGGGAAAATGGCCTTAAGGTAAGTACAAAACGCCAATACAGTATGTTTGGGCTGTTTAAGCTGGATGCTGTTGTCGAACGGATGCTGAAAGGAAAAAAGGAGGATCCGTTTCTGATTATGGAAAAGGAATTTCATAAACTTGTCAAGAAAGGCCGCAAACCTCTTATAATAATTGATGAATTTCATAAACTAAGTGGTATCTATCTTCCTGAGAAACAAAAAACGTTGATTACGGAACTTATGAATTTTTTTGTCGCCATGACAAAGGAGAGCCATCTTTGTCATGTAATAATTGCTTCTTCTGACGCCTTTTTTATTGAAGAGGTTTATAATGACAGCAAGCTTAGCAAGACAAGCGCTTTTCAGAATCTTGATTATCTTTTTTGTGCGGATGTCAAGGAATGGTTGTCTCACATAAACAGATATAATGAGGTTGCGGATTTTAGTCTGAATGAGAAAGACATCGAACTTATCTGGGAAACGGTTGGGGGAAGTCCATGGGAGATTCAATACATTCTGGAGCGACTTTTTGAATTTCCTTTAACAAAGATAGTTGAAAAGATCAAAAAAGAGCGGGCAGCAATGGTAGCGGATTGGTGTTTTCAGGATGAAACCAATGAGCGCAAAAAACTTATGAAATCTTTTTTAGACCATTCTGTACAGCCTATTCAGGCATTTGATCCATATCAAAGAAGTATATTGGGGCAGGCGGTTCATGATAACATTCTTTTCTATGATCCTGTAGAAGGAGCTTACGGGATGCAGGGCAAAAGTCTGGAATGGGGGATTAAAGAGTATTTTGGTATAAGGCCCGGTAAAAAATAATTTCCTTTATATCCGACATATTTCGCTTAATCTTTGATCGTACATCTTTCCTATGCCGTATTCATCTCGTCTCATAAATTTTTCAATTGAGGGTCCTAATATCTGCATTTCAGGATGTTTTTTCTGGACTTTAAGTGCGATTTTCATCTCCTTTGTACATCCTGTACTATATGTAGCATCCTTGCCGACCCATTCAGGCGGAACTTTTTTATCCATAGCCTTAAATGCGGTAACTATATCATCGTAGCTCTGAAAGCGCCAGATGTTTATACAACCGCTTTTTTGTACAATTTCCCACATATACATCAAATCATCCGCATCCATTCCAATTTCATAGTATTCAGCAGGATTGATTATAAATGTCATTGCAAACTGGTCTTTGAGAAAATCTATAAAGACAGACATGATTTTTTTTGCCATTTGTATTTTTCCGGGGATAGAACCAATAATACCGCTGTAAAAAATGACTGTCATTCCCTTTTTCTTTGCCTCTTCCATCCGGTTGATAATTTTCTTTGCTTTTTTCTCAAGATCGCCATGTGAAAACTTGATTACAGATGGATGCTTTGGTTTATAAGAAATTAGAGTCGAACCATCGGGACCTTTTGAGATATTGAATATGTCTCTGGTAAATTGAAAATGATTTTCAAAGATTCTTCGTTTCTGATCATGGCCTTTTGAAATTATTCCATCTACCTCTCTGAAAATCCTTGAGAAAACTTTTGAAGTAAGAAGAAGATTAAAGTTTTCACGTGTTCCGTCTGATATGACCAGTATGTTTTTATCGCTTCTTAAAATTCTGATAAGTTCATTTTTCCCAAGATTCTTTTCTTTAAGAAAAAATGCCCCTTCAAGCTGCTTGCTTAATATCTCATCCCCCATGGCATTGAAAAAGTCAGCTTTGGTATAAAGAGGCCCATCTTTAAAAGCAATAATGACCTTATGCCCCAGCTTTGCAAGATATTTAATTATTGCAAGATCTACTATAATTTCACCTGATTCATCAGCAAGCCACAAAATTGTTTTTGCCTGGTTATTTTTACTCTCAATTCCAAGAAAATTCATCAGAGGCTTAACGCCATTCCCGATGATTTGATGACTAAAAAGTTTATGAAAATCCTCTTCATTGTAAGCTGCCGGCTTGTCTGATTCCCATAGTAAATTCTCAATTGATAAAGATAACAGCCTGTTAATCTCAATATGTTCAACAAATTTTTTAATTCCGGCAAGAGTCGCAGGAAAATTTAAAACAACCGTATTATCCACTTGATTTATAGCTTTTTTAAAAGCCTCTGAGCAAAGAACATTGATAGCTCTCTTATTGCGAATAGCTTTTTCACAAAGAAATGGGTCATCAATAAGGGTTCGATCAAGAAAGATCTTAAGCAGGCGTTTTTCTATACGAGAGGGAATCATCATCTCATCTCGCGTTTCATGTAAAAACTTCATTTTAATAAGCGCTTCAAGGAAGCTTTTATCCTTTTTATCTTCTATCCGGCTATCAATAAGCTCCATAATTCTTTTAAAAATTTCCTTATATTTTTTTTGCAGAAAAGAAGAATTATTTTTGCTCATAATTGCTTCAAACATTCTGTCTGAACAGGGATAATATCTTTCGTCATCTTCTGTATAAATCATGAAGGTAACCTGCTCAGGAGATGCTACATGGTCAGGATAGGTGAAATAATCCATATGATTTTCAATAAAAAAAGCTGTAAACCAGGCATCTTTTTCAGGATTTTCACCTGGCCGGTAAGTAATATTGATATTTTTATTGGATTCCATTGTGTTTTCCATATGTTTTCCTATTGGCTACTCGGTGGGGAAAATGAAATCAAAAACCTGAAGAAAGTCTGTTAATATAATGTCGGCAGAAAGATTTTTACATTTTGGATCATCTTCTCTCAACCTCAATGATCTTGAGTCTCCTGCAAAAAGCGCTGTTTTAAATCCTGTCATTTTTGCCGGATAAATATCCTTTAACATATCATTTCCAATATATAATACTGACTCTTCCCGGATATTCATGTTATTAAGCCTCTCTGCTGCAAGCTGAAACAAAAATGTTGATGGCTTTGCATGTCCGAATTCGTATGAAAAAAAAGTAAGTTCAGGATGAAATCCAAGCCGTGACATATCTGATCCCATCAACCATTTGAAAAGATAAGGAGTATAGAACTGTGCGTTTGATATAATTCCCGTTAGAAGTTTTGAATCTTTGCATGCAAAAAGCAGCTCTCTAACATGAGGCATTGGATATACAGGATTGACAAGCATTTCAAATTCAACAGCAAAGCTTCTGATAAAATCCAAATCATTATTTTCTAAAACATTCGTCCATATACGGTCAATTTCAACTTCCGGAAAATCAATACCTTTTTCACGCAGTTCATCATGTTTTTCTTTAATAGCGCAAAACAAATCATTCCGGATAGCAGATGGTTTTCTTTTAATATCGTATTTTAACAGCAATTGTTCAAGATGATGTGCATCAAGTGCTTTTTTCTCAGCAATACTTATATCACCTGAACCACTGATGAACAATGTGCCATAAATATCAAAAAGTATGCATTTGATCTTTCCGTCCAGGTTTCCGCTTTTTTTCAAAGAAGTTGGTATCGGGTTGAGTGGAGTTATGTAATTCAATATAAGATTTTTATTCAGCATAATCGTTCCATTTAAGCAGGCTGAATTGTTCGAGATTTATAAACTCGGAAAGCAATATGTTTTTATCAATACTCTGATTGACTGAATTGTTAATTATTTTTGAATAAATTTCCAGCAGGTTTTTTCTGTAAGTTGTTTTGTTGTAATTATTTAAAACAGCATTCATGTTGTTTTGTATCAACTCGTTATTGTTTAACAAACCATTTGCGGGACAGGAAAGATATGGATTAAGCCTGATTAGTTTCTTTGCCTTGTTTTTACTTGATAATACATAAGAAATTATCTGTTTCTGAAACGGTTCATAAAGCAATCCAAAATCAATATTGTTATTTTCGGTTATTTTTGTAAAAGACTTTTGTATTTTTTCTTCATTAATTTTGAAGTTGAATAGAAAACAGTTTCTTAAAATACATGCCTTCCAAACCTCATAAAATTTATCTTTGCCTATCCATTCAAGTGGAACAGGAATTCTATTATAAAGATGATCAAGCCTGATCCCGTTTTTTTCAAAATCATGGCATATATCAGGGAGTTTTCTTCCGAGGAGAATTTTCTTTGCTGTCCATGGTTCCAGAAAAGAGAAACCAAAGCCTTCAGTTATGCTTGTAGTAATAATAAACTTTGCTGAAAGTACAAGCTCTGAAAAATCATTTTTTAAGTCTGCTTCAAATTCTACATCAAGATTATTTTCTCTAACAAAATTTTTCCATCCAACGTAGCTGATAATATCAGAAATACTGTTCGGAGGAAGAGTTATAACCAGGGTTTCATTGTTTGAAAAGAAAAGTGATAGCAATATTGCTTCACCAATATTTTTTCTTCTTAAAGCGCGTATGGGATATAGAACGTAGTTTTTGGTGTACGATTTTTTTTTATCAGAATCAATGGGTTTGATTGTATTGAATATTTTATGAAGGCCTTGTTTCTTCAGGCCGGCTTTAAGCAGTATATTGTAATCCCGCGAGTTGATTACTCCGTAGTGACAATCTGAAACATATTCTTCAGAAAAATATGATAAAGGCCGCCCGTCTTCAGCAAAATCGTGGATTTGTAAAAAAAGCTTTATTCCCCTTTTTTGAAGAGCTTTGAGAATTTTTAACAGATTTGTATTTTTGGCAAGCGTTGGATTGTGAACATGAAGAACATCGCAGCCATTATTCCATTTTGAAAAAACAGCTTTAATTATGTCGTCAGCGACTTTTTCGGGCTTGTATTCTTTTTGTGACTGGCTGTCATAGCCAAGGCCGGGAATATGCACTACATCAGCAAGAAAGGACATATCAGGAAGTTCTCCTGATAGTACAAGAATCTCACATTCTTCTCTGAGAGCTTCTACCTGATGTTTTAAAACAGTTGTAACTCCGCCTTTTTTCAGGTGATAATGGATAAATGCTATTTTCATCAGGCCTGTTATTGTAATATCGCTGGAAAAAATATTATTTCGTTCACGTTCCTTACTATTACAAAAAACAGTTAAGGTAAAGAGCGATTTTTGGCGAGACACTGATACAGTGTAAAGGGGTGCAATACAAAAAAGTGACATAGAACAAAACGTGACCATTCAGCATATTCAATGGCTAAAAATATTATTATCAATGAGGCAACTTTTTTGTATTGCACCCATGTAAAAAACGTAACTTCCAATTGTTTGGGATATATAATGTTTGCCTTACTATTTTATCCATGGTATAATTTTTTTATTTATACGCAGTTAAACTTATTGGAAAGATTGAGAAAAATATGAGTTTTGAAAATTTGGATTTAATTGACGAGTTATTAAAGGCGGTTAATAAACTCGGTTTTGTTGAACCCACACCCATCCAGACAGATACAATTCCTGAAATTATTGGAGGAGACAGGGATCTTGTAGGGCTTGCCCAGACCGGAACTGGTAAAACAGCAGCTTTTGCTTTACCTATGATCCAGCTAATTGATTTTGATCTGACACATACTCAAGGGCTTGTGATTTGCCCCACCAGGGAACTTTGTCTGCAGATTTCGGATGATATTAAAAAATTATGCAAATATGTAAAAGGTGCTAAGGTTGTTGCCGTTTATGGCGGTGCAAGTATTGAAAATCAAAGAAATAAGATAAAAAAAGGTGTTCAGATTATTGTGGCAACACCGGGGAGGTTGCTTGATCTTATTAATAGAAAAATAGCAAAGCTTTCTAAAGTCTCATATCTGGTTCTTGATGAAGCAGATGAAATGCTCAATATGGGTTTTCAGGAAGATATAGATGCCATTCTTGGAAATACGCCATCTCAAAAAAGAACCTGGCTGTTTTCCGCAACAATGCCCAATGAAGTTGCAAAAATTGCAAAAAAATATATGAAAAATCCGGTTGAAATAACCGTAGGGAAAAAAAATAGTAGCGCGGAAAATATTTTGCATGTGAATTATATCGTTAACGAAAAAGACAGGTATCAGGCGTTAAAACGGATTATTGATTATTACCCGGATATTTATGGCCTTGTGTTTTGTCGCACGCGAAAAGATACACAGGAAATAGCAGAAAAACTGATCAAAGACAGCTATAATGCTGATGCCCTTCATGGTGACCTTTCTCAGGCGCAGCGAGATAAAGTCATGCGCAGCTTTAAAACCAAATCCATTCAAATTCTTATTGCAACGGATGTTGCTGCCCGCGGGATAGATGTTGCCGATATCACCCATGTCATTAACTATAAACTCCCGGATGAGGCGGGAAACTATACTCACAGGAGCGGCAGAACGGCAAGAGCGGGTAAATCAGGAACATCCATAGTCATCATCAATTCCCGGGAAAAAAGAAAACTTCAGTATATAGAAAAAAAAGCAGGGGTTAAATTTAATTATGCAAAAGTCCCGGAAGGATATGCAATTTGTGAAAAACAGCTCTATTCCATGATTAGCAAAATAGTAGAAGTTAAAGTGGATCAGAAAGAAATCGGGCGTTTCCTGCCACCAGTTTATAATAAATTAAACGGTCTTACAAAAGAAGAGCTTATTCAAAAATTTGTTTCAATTGAATTTAACCGCTTTCTTAATTATTATAAAGCTTCCAAAGATATAAATGTATCCTTGAAAAAAAAGGAGGATACTCATCGTCATGTAAAAAAAGATCGACAAAAAAAAATAGAACATGGAAAATCGAAACGGTTTTTCTTAAATGCAGGTTCTATGGACAATTTAAAAAAAGGCGCTGTGATAAGAGCTCTCTGCAACAGAGCTGGAATTAGCTCTGAAAAGATTGGTCCAATAGAAATCATGCGGGAATTTTCTTTTTTTGAAGTTGAAACAAGTGTTGCAGCTAAAGTGTTAAAATCAATGAAAAATGCGAAAATTGATGGTCAAAATATTCGTGTTCAATATGCCGAAAACAAAAAACCGCAAACCAGACGATCTAAAAAAAGCTAAGGAACGTGGACGAATTAACTTCCGCAAGTAGGCGCACAGATTTAGGTCAGGTTTGTTCGATCTAAAATAACAAAAGTTGAAGGAATAGCGAGCTATTTCAAGATTTTTGTTATTTTAGATCGGGCAAAGATGGCCTGATGCTGTGATGCATAGTTGGGGAAGTTATTTCGTCCACGTTCCTAAGACTAACCGGACAGCTCCATCACTCTAAATATTTCGGCTTTTAAAGCCTCTATCTGAAACGGCTTGGCGAGCCTGCCCTTGAATCCATAGTCAATGTAATTGGCCATAACAGGATCTGTGGAATAGCCGCTGGAAACAATACCTCTTGCCTTTGGAGCAACAGCAAGAAGTTTCTTAATCGCCTCTTGACCGCCTATGCCGCCGGGAATAGTTAAATCCATAATCACTATATCAAACGGATGGCCGCCTTTATCGGCAGATATATATTTTTTAATCGCCTCTTTTCCATCAACCGCCAAATCGACTGTATATCCACATAATTTAAGCATTTCTGCTGATACATTCCTGACCATTTCTTCGTCATCCATTATCAGAATGTGTCCTGATGTGGACGTTGGCTTTTCAGCCGGATCCGGATGAGTTGTGGCTGCTGGTTTATGGGAAGACTCCTCAGCCGGGAGAAAGATGGTAAAAGTTGTGCCGATGTCAGGTTTGGAAGCAACGCTGATGTGTTCGAACCCCGCAGTTAGAATAAAGTTAGGCGCAATTGGTGTGATTTTTGGGAAGTGAAAAGCATAAGAAAATCAAAAACTGATCTTTTATAGTAAGTGGATTAACATTTTTC
>JAJSZO010000085.1 GCA_030262795.1 Deltaproteobacteria bacterium
CTGGAAAGAGAAGACAGGATATGAATCTATTTTTTGATACCTCAGCGTTGGTAAAGTTTTTCCATGAAGAAAAAGGGACAGATATTGTTACGGAGTTGATCCTTGAGCAGAATAATGAAGTATGAATTTCAGATGAAGGAAAGCTCAAAATGAGCGGGGGCGAACGTCTGATTTGAACCGCAAATCTCAAGCGTCATGTGCAATATTGTTCGGAAAAATTGGTTTAGGCTAGACGTCGTAAATGCAAATCAAAAAAAACACAAAAGTAAAAGTTCAATATCGTCCTGAGATGGGCACCGGCACGGTACTTCAAGTGGCGGAAGTTCTTGATGGCTACACCCAGTTTGATGTTGTTTTTGAAAAAGACGGCAAGAGATTTCTCGAAACCTTCCCGCAAAACCTTCTTACGCCGGTTGCTGATATCTTTCAGCGTTATCAAAACAATGAATCCGATCACCCAACCGATTTTTTTCTGAAACAATTGGCCTGCCAGTTGCCGCTTGAAAATATGGGCGGTGAACTCTCCAACAGCAAAACAGATCTTCTTCCTCACCAAATTCTATTGACTCATCAGATTATTAGCGCCCGCCGTCGAAAATTCTTGATTGCCGATGAGGTTGGTCTTGGGAAAACCATTGAAGTGGGCATGATTATTAAGGAGCTCTTAGCGCGAGGAGAAGCCAAGCGAATACTGATCATTTGCCCCGCAGGTCTAACCGTGAACTGGCAGAATTAAATGAAAGATTGCTTCAGGATTTTTTTTGACATATTTGGTCGGGACTTTTCTGATACTAATCCTCACGCATGGGAACGACACAGTCTAGTAATCGTTTCCATAGACACGATCAAGAAGCCGCAGCGTTTGGAAAAAATGATGACAGGGCCGGACTGGGACCTGATTGTTTTTGATGAAGCCCATCATCTGAGCAGGAAGAGATACGGCAAAAAGATAGACGTCACCCAGAATTACCGATTGGCTGAAAAAGCCAGGGGAAAAGCCCGTGATTCTCTCTTTCTGACAGCTACTCCTCACCAGGGGGATGCTTATCAATTCTGGTCATTGATTCAGCTTTTAGACGATCAACTTTTTGAAGAACCGGAAGCAATGCTGGATCACAGAGGTCTTCTTGGCAGGGTTATGTTCCGGCGCACAAAAAGAGAAGTTACAGATGCTGAGGGCAATCCGATTTTTATGCGGAGGCAGGTTCATACCCAAAAATTTCAACTTTCCATGCGTGAGCAGAGATTTTACGACAGGCTGACCGAATACTTAAGAGAAGGATATGACGCTGCCGGCGCGGGGAAAGACAAAACTACCAAACAACAGCGGGCAGTCGGCTTTGTGATGGCAACCTTTCAAAAAATTATGTCCTCCAGCCCAAGGGCCATTAAACAGGCATTAAGGCGCCGCCTGATTGCTCTTTACGCACGGAAGCAGATATCGCTTGAAAGAGGTGCTTATGGCGCTATAACCAGCGCAGAAATATCATCCAAAATCATAAATTATCAAGAGAAGATGCGGAGAATAGTTGCTGAGTTGCTCTCCTATCAGGGCGCTACCATTGATTATATGGAAGCGGATTCATATATCACCAGACTGAAACAACGACTTATGAAAAGGCCCCGGTTTGAGGAAGAAGTCACCCATTGGGCATTGGATGCCATGGAAACGGGAAATGGAATCATTGAAGCAACAGCCAATATTCCTGATGAGGAAAAAAAGCTAAAAGAACTTATAAAGCTTGTGGATGAAGGGCCTGACCGGAAATTTGACACATTGATTCGTGCCATTGAACAGATCAGAAGGGAAAATAAGAATGAGAAGATGATCATCTTTACCCAATATCTGGAAACCCTCTATTTTCTTCAAGATGAGATAGGTAAATATTATGATTCTAAAAAAATTGCAATCATTAAGGGTGGACCCTTGGAAGATAAAATTGCATCTTGCGAATCCTTCTGGGATGAAGACGGCGCACAGTTTCTTATTTCCACCTCATCGGGTGGTGAGGGAATCAACCTTCAGGTTTGTCGGATTCTCTTCAACTATGATCTTCCCTGGAATCCGATGGCGGTTGAACAGCGTATTGGCCGGATTCACAGATACGGCCAAACTGAAACAGTCCAAGTTTACCACCTCGTTGCCGAGGAAACTATAGAAGAAAAGGTTTATGCAATTCTTGACAAAAAACTTTTTGAGATAGCAACGACCATCGGCAAGGTGGACCCTGTGACCGGCAGCGTGAGTGAAGATTTCCGGTCAGAAATACTTGGATATCTGGGATCAGGCACAAATTACACAGACCTTTACAGAGAGGCACTTATATATCGTAACTACAAAAGAACGGAACAAGAGATTGTTGCGGCTATAGAGATTGCTAAGGATGCAAGTGAAGCATTGCGTCAACTCACTCTGGACCTCTCAACCTTCAATTTGGAATATTACAGGGAACTGGAAGGAAGGTTTACGCTGGAAAATCTTAAACGATTTACGGAAAAAGCGATCCTGCGACTGGGTGGAGCCTTCATTCCTTCCGGAAATATTATTCAAATAACTGTTCCTCCGGTTTTAAAAAAATATCCTGATGTAGCATCCCGTTATGAAAATGTCAGTTTTTCCAGAAAAACCGCTACCCGCAAGAAAAATGTAGATTTGCTTGGAATTGGGCATCCGCTCATAGACGCCTTATTAGATTTCTATAAGAACGAATCCGTATCAGGGGAACTGTTGAATGCCGGATGTGACGGCATAGCACCATGCCTGACCGTCCGATATCTTTTCATCATTGAATTTAAAGATGGAACCAAGCGTGAGCTGTATCAGAGTTTCTTGATTGACGGAAAAGAAGAATTAAGCGATTTGGATTTTTTGACCCGCGATGATTTCAGAGCAAATGAATCGCCTGAACCTTTATCATTTATTAAGGATAAAATGAAGATGTTCATCCAAAATCAGGAGGCAAAGATTCGTTCAGACTATGACGGGGTTATTAATATTCGACACAAGTGCATCGGTATCCAGGCGATCAATTAATCGAACGGGCAGCAATGAAGGTGCGGGAAGGGCAGATATTGACGGATACATTTCAAGGGTTGAAAGCGAAGGAAAGCAAGAAAGCTGTTGAAATTGAAGTTAAGAGAATAAAACAGGGCTTGAAGATCACCCGATTTGAAACAAAAATACTGGATAAGCAGGAAAAGCGCTTGACGGTCTTGCGATACCGCTTGTGGATGTTGATTATGACGATGAGATTTTTGATGCGGTAAAGATGCGTTTTTAGAAAATGAACGGAAGAGCATTGAAAAAACAGTGATAAGGAAACCAGCGAGGATATCCATTGAAAAACAAGTAACCCGTTCGAGCAAAGGCTTGGCTGATAGTGGTGTGTTTACCCTGGGAAAAAAGGGGTTAGCTCTTGTATAAATTTTTATATTTGATATATATAATTGTTTTAGGAACGTGGACGAAATAACTTCCACAAGTAGGCACATAGATTTGGGTCAGATTTGTTTGATTTCAGATCACAAAAGTTGATGGAATAGCGCGGGCTATTTTGATATTTTTGTGATTTGAGGCTGGATTTGAAATTAGGCAAAAGGTGGCCTGAAGCTATGATGCATAGTTGGAGAAGTTAATTCGTCTACGTTCCTTAAATTGTTTTAAGTACTTGAAAGTTTTAAAATCGTAAAAAGCCTTTTGTGAAACTGTCTTATTCGATCTGCTGATGCTTGTGATGGTGGTTAAGGCTAATTTTGGAGGGTAACTGCATGTTGTTTACTGTTCTTCTTTATATCTCTCTTTTTGTCTTTCTTCTTGGTCTGAGCTACAAGGTTTCCACCTGGTTCTTGCGGAAAATAGGGATTGCGTCTAAAAATTTTACGACATCTGAAAGAATATCTGCAGCAGTAAAGGGCATGATAGGAGTTATATTCAGCCACAAAATCCTTATTCTTGTTAAGGCTTTTATATTAGATGTTATTCTTCAGAGAAGAATTCTGAAAGAAGACTTCCTCCGGTGGTTTATGCATATGCTGATGTTTACCGGATTCATAATGCTGCTTCTGATGCATGCTTTTGACTCTTTTATAACCGCATCTTTTTTCGAAGAATATTATTCTACTGTAAACCCGTTTTTATTCCTCAGGAATTTTTTCGGCATCATGGTGCTGACAGGTCTGATAATCGCCGTTTACAGACGCTTCATTCTGAAAGTTCCACGTCTTAAAACCAGCCCCATGGATTGCTATGCCATCATTATTCTTGGTGTTATTATGATTTCAGGCATACTTCTCGAAGGTATGAAAATAACATCATATACAGAATTTCAGAATATGGTAGAAAATTATTCCGACCTTGATAATGAAGAAGAGATACTGACGCTTGAGAAATTATGGGTTAAAGATTTTGGTCTAATTTCCCCAAATATTAAAGGGAAGATTGATCCTGACATTATTTCCCTTTCTAAAGAATTACACAATATGCATTGTGCTGATTGCCATTCCTCGACCAAATGGGCCGTTATTGGTTATCCTGTTGCCAGGTTTTTAAAACCAATAGCTTTAACGCTTGATCAGCTTGGAAGTGTTAATATTTTTTGGTATATTCATTTCCTTGCATGCTTTATCGGCCTTGCTTATCTGCCTTTCAGTAAAATGTTTCATCTCATTGCCAGTCCTGTAAGCATCCTTGCAAACGCTGTAATGGACAAAGACAAATCACATCCTGCTAATATCGCAACAAGACAGGCAATGGAACTTGATGCATGTACACACTGCGGGACTTGCAGCCTTACATGTTCGGTTGCAGTGGCTTTTGATAAAACAGGTAATTTAAATATTCTCCCTTCAGAAAAACTGGTATTTCTAAAAACCTGTGCCTCGGGCAAAAATTTAAAAAAAAACGAGCTTAAAGCCATTCAGGAAGGAATTTATCTTTGCACCAATTGTGACCGTTGTACAATGGTATGTCCTGTTGGTATAAATCTCAGGGAGTTATGGTTTAACGTAAGAGAAGATCTTATTCAGAAAGGCAACTCAACACCGCTTGTGCTTTCACCTTTTTCTTTTTATCGCGGCTTGAATCAACAAGAACTGGATTCTAATAATTATTCAGATTCAATAAATATAATACAGGATGCTATTGCAAACAAATGCGAGTTAATGAAAAATCCTGATGAAGTAATTTCTTTAACCCCGGTTAATAAAGAATTTAAGGCAAAAGTGGATTCGGCTTCTCGGGCAATTACTACTTATTCCTATTGTTTTTCCTGCCAGAATTGCAGCACTGTATGCCCGGTAGTGGGAAATTATGAAAATCCGCAAGAGGCTCTCGGCCTGCTGCCGCATCAAATCATGCGTTCTGTCGGCCTTGGCTTGAAAGATCTGGCTTTTGGTTCAAAGATGTTGTGGAATTGCGCAACATGTTATCAATGCCAGGAACATTGCCCTCAGGGAGTAAAAGTTACTGATATTTTGTATGAACTGAAGAACCTTGCAATAAAAGAGACTTTTAATAATTCAATGGAAACAAAAAAATGAAATATGCATTATTTCTTGGATGTAACATCCCTGCCAGGGTGCAGCAATATGAGACTTCGGCCAGGTTGGTGCTTGGCAGACTTGGCATTGCTATAGAAGATGTTAAAGAGTTTAACTGCTGCGGTTATCCATTAAGAAATTCGGATTTTAAGACATCTGTGCTATTTTCCGCACGAAATCTGGCGCTGGCGGAAAAACTGGGCTTAAATATGATTACACTCTGCAAATGTTGCTATGGCAGCCTGAAAATGGCGGAACATCATATGAAAGAAGATTCACTTCTTAGGGATGAAATTAATGAAATATTGGCAAAAGAGAACCTGGAGTACAAAGGGAATTTTGAAATTAAACATTTTCTGTCAGTACTTTATTCAGATATAGGAATCAATACATTAAAAGAAAAGATAACAATGAGGTTCAAGGATATTAAGATTGCCACCCATTACGGATGTCATGCTTTACGTCCCAGTAATATTATGCAATTCGACAATCCTGTTTCACCTGTTATTTTCGATAGACTTGTAGAGCTGACCGGAGCAAAAAGCATTGACTGGGCATTAAAACTTGAATGTTGCGGGGCGCCCCTGCTGGGAATAAATGATGATCTTTCAATGAACCTTACAAAAAATAAGCTGACGGACGGAAAACAATCCGGTGCAGACTATCTATGCACTGCCTGCCCCTGGTGCCATCTGCAATTCGACAGCGTACAAAAGATGATGATAGAGCAGCAACGAATAAACAGTCATCTTCCGGCAATTCTATTTCCACAGCTCCTTGGCCTAACTATGGGCATAGATAAGGAGACCCTGGGAATAAATATGAATCAGACAGACCTTATTGAATTGAAAAGTGAAAAGTGAAAATTCCTGAACCTTGAACCTTGAACCCTAAACATGGACTTATAACAAATGTCAAAAGAGAAGATCGGCGCTGTAATGGTTGTTGGCGGCGGAGTTGCCGGAATGCAGGCCGCACTGGATGCCGCAAATTCAGGTTATTATGTTTATCTTGTTGAAAGATCAACTTCCATTGGCGGAATCATGTCACAACTGGACAAAACCTTTCCGACCAATGACTGTTCCATGTGTATTATTTCGCCAAAGCTGGTCGAAGTCGGCAGGCATGTCAATATTGAATTACTTACTCTTTCAGAGGTCAAAGACATATCAGGGGAAGAAGGAAATTTTGATGTAAAGGTAACTCAATACCCGCGTTATGTTGATATGGATAAATGTATTGCATGCGGTCTATGCGCACAAAAGTGTCCGAAAAAAGTTGATAACGAATATGATGAAAGACTTATAAAACGCAAAGCAATATATTTAAAATACCCGCAGGCCGTCCCTCTTAAATACGCTATTGATTCCGAGCAATGTATTTTTTTCAAAAATGGCAGATGCAAGGCTTGCGAAAAATTCTGTCCCACCGGTGCCATCAACTTTAATGAACAAAAAAAAGATCTAACTCTCAAAGTGGGCTCAATCATCCTTGCCACCGGCGTCAGGGCCTACGATCCTGCGACTCATGACATTTATGGATACGGAAAATCTCCTAATATAGTTACCAGCCTTGAGTTTGAACGAATTCTTTCCGCATCAGGCCCTTTTGGCGGTCATCTCGTCAGGCCCTCGGATAAAAAGGAACCAAAGAAAATTGCATGGCTGCAATGTGTTGGATCAAGAGATACCCACACAGGAGCCAGGGGCTATTGCTCATCGGTCTGCTGTACATACGCAATAAAGGAAGCTATGCTTGCCAAAGAACACAGCAAAGCGCCTTTGGATACAGCTATTTTTTATATGGATATACGTACCCACGGGAAAGATTTTGAACAATATTACAATAGAGGCAGAGATGAAACAGGCATAAGGTTTATAAAATCTAAAATCAGTAATATCTTGCCGGTTGGAGATACAGGCAATCAAATCATACGATACATAGACGAAAACGGCAGAAGAATTGAGGAAGAATTTGATATAGTTGTCCTCTCGGTAGGACTGGGCATAAGCAGTAAAGCAATAGAACTGGCCGGCAAATCAGGTATTGAGCTTGATCATTATAATTTTGTATCAACTACAAGTTTTGACCCTGTAAAAACCTCAGTTCCCGGAATAGCCGTATGCGGAGCTTTTGAGTCTCCGATAGATATCCCCACATCAGTCATTGAGTCAAGCGCAGCAGCAGGCATGGCAGGAATCAGCCTTTCCGAATCCCGCTGGAGTCTGACAAAGAAAGAAGAAATCCCTGAAGAAATTGATATCCGCGGAGAACCTCCAAGAATAGGAGTTTTTATCTGCAGGTGCGGAACCAACATCGCCGGAGTAGTCGATGTGCCGGCTGTAGTAGATTTCGCAAGCACCCTGCCGTATGTTGTCCATACAGAAGAAAACATGTTTAGCTGCTCACAGGACACTCAGGATAAAATCACAAGGATAATAAAAGAAAAGCGCCTGAACCGTGTAGTGGTATCAGCCTGTACTCCTAAAACGCATGAACCGCTTTTTCAGGAAACTTTAATCAATGCGGGTATTAATAAATACATGTTTGATATGGCCAATATCCGCAATCACTGTTCATGGGCTCACAGCGCAGAACCGGAAAAGGCAACCGAAAAGGCAAAAGATCTGACAATGATGGCCGTGGCAAAGGTGGCCTTGCACGAACCTCTAAATGAACCGGAACTGGAAATTAACCAGTCAGCTCTAATCATAGGCGGCGGCATATCCGGCATGGCAGCGGCACAAACTTTATCAGGACAAGGTTATCATACCTGTCTTGTTGAAAAAAATGAAATGTTAGGCGGACAGGCGCGGCATATCCATGAAACCTGGCGTGGTGAAAATGTACAGCAGAACATAGATAGAATGATTAAAGAGATTCAGTCGGATGATAAGATTGATGTCTATCTGAAATCAGAAATAACAAAAGTTGTTGGTTTTGTCGGGAATTTCAAAACCAGTATCCAAAAAGACGGCAAGGAAGAAGTACTTGAGCATGGTGTAACAATAATTGCATCAGGAGCTGATGAGCTTAAGCCCGATAAGCATTTGTATGGCCATGATTCTCGTGTTCTGACCGGTCTTGAATTGGATAGAAAATTCATTAAAAATGACGATTCTATTAAACATATAAAGTCAGCCGTTTTTATTCAGTGTGTTGGATCAAGAATAGAAGAACGTCCCTTTTGTTCAAAAACATGCTGCACCCACTCAATAAAAAACGCTTTGCATCTCAAAAAACTCAATCCGGAAATGGACATTTTTATTCTTTACAGGGATATGCGCAGTTATGGATTGCGCGAAGACTTCTACCGAAAAGCCCGGGAAAAAGGCATCCTCTTTCTCAGATATGACGTTAGTAAGGAATTAAGCGTAGATAATGACAAGAAAAACTTGCGGATAAGATTTACTGACTCCACAATTAAACGAAAAATTGAGATAAAACCGGAACTTCTGGTTCTTGCATCCGCCATTATACCACCGAAAAAAAATCCGCTTGCACAAATGTACAAGGTAACCCTTAATGATGACGGTTTTTTTATGGAGGCGCACGTTAAACTCAGACCCGTTGATTGTGCAACAGATGGTGTATTTATCTGCGGATTAGCGCATGCCCCAAAGCCGATTGATGAATCAATAGCTCAAGCGCAGGCCGCAGCCACAAGGGCTGTAACACTGCTCGCAAAAAAAACAACAAATATGAGCGGCACGGTTGCGCATATCAATCCCCTGAATTGCAGCAGTTGCGGTGTATGTGTAAATATCTGTCCCTTTTCAGCGCCGGCTTTTATTGAGAAAGGCCCGTTTGCAGGCAAGGCAGAAATCAACCCTGTTCTCTGCAAGGGCTGCGGGCTATGCACATCATCCTGCAGGTCAGGCGCAATACATCTTAAAGGATTTGATAATGATCAGATATTTTCACAAATTTTTGCATTAGAAGAAGCAGTATAAATGGTTAGGATTCGCCCAAAAATAAATTTATAGTATAGGAATTTCCATTTTTTAGTCAATCTTATTAATAGGTTAGAAACTATCAGTCTGCAATAATAGTTCATAGCTCTTAGCCGGTAAGCTTAACAGCTCAACGGCTTAACAACTCGCCCGAAGGGTGCTAATTTAATCAGCCTCCCTGATCGCACCTGACAGCGCTACCTCGGTCTTACGAGTAAAGAGGTTAAACACCATCTTGATTGACATTCACACGGACAAAAGCACTTGTTGTGAAGTTAATTGACATTAACTTTCTGTTTATGCCTATCTCCTTGACATGAGAGCTTCTTTTGCTTGATGTTATCAATGTATTTGCATCATCGGATTAAAAACAAATAATGTAATCGCATCAATATGTTATAGTAATTCGCCCTCAACAACTTCTCCCTTTTCTCTTCCCTGGCACAATATTTGATTAACACAGTTATTAAGTAGTTCAAATGCCTGATGTACGAACCTTGGAGATATCATGGGCGTTATGTCCTCGAAGCACGGGCAACCGAGGTGATTGGCCCACTCTAAAGAACCGTAAAGAACATCAGGAGAAAATGGAGCCATTGTTGACTATCTAAAGCTAATTCAGTTGAACATTTATAAACCTTAATTCGAATTATAGGAGATTGATAATGAAACAGTCAGTTGCAGTAGAGATAATTAGAAATTGTGCAAACGTTATTTTTGTCGGGCTG
>JAJSZO010000086.1 GCA_030262795.1 Deltaproteobacteria bacterium
AGATTTGAGACGCCTGACAGAGCCGAAAGCAAGCTTCTGATGACTCCAACTATTAACTTTGCTGCGGATACTTCAGCTCAAAAGGGAGTGGTAGATTACATACTGAGAGGGCTCTTCGGTGGTTTCCCAAGTAAGAATTCAATACAACCTTTCTACAAAAGGCTTAAACGATACACTGATATTGAAAACCGGGATATATGGGAATACACACTCAATTTTACCCAGGAAGAGTTAAATCAATTACTCCGACACGTATGGGAATTAAGAGAGAATGTTTTTGACTATTATTTTCTTGACGAAAACTGCGCCTATCGGCTTCTATCTTTACTTGAGGTTGGTCGACCGAGTATGCAATTGACTGAAGAGTTTAAAATTTATACTATTCCGGTAGACGTAATCAGAGCGTTGAAGCTACGTGGATTGATTCAAGAGATAACGTATCGGGCTTCGGCTGTTAAGACCTTCTACCATCACCTTCAACGCCTTAACAACAATGAAAAGCACATCGTCATTGATATTATTCACAATCAGCTCTCCCTTGACAGTGATCAAGTTCTATCACTGCCAGTGAAGCGTAGAGCATTAGTTTTGGCTTTGGCCTCAGAATATCTCGCAATACTTATTAATAAAGACATACTTGATCGAGATCTGAGTACACAGTTAACCTGTCAAATCTTCGCTGAGCGGAGTAAGCACTTTGTGCCGATAACCTTAAAAAAAATAATTAAACCTGACGTGAGTCCGGACGAGGGACATAAGACACAGCGTGTCAGTATCTCCGGTGGATTTGATAAAAATAATACATTTTACGCTATAGGATACAGAGGCGTTTATCATGGTTTAATAGATCCTTTGCCTGGTTTTGAAAAAGGCGCGCAGGTTGAGCTTCTTAACGTCGCCCTGAGAGATTATGAAGACGATGATATCCGGTTGGAAAAACTGAATTTAATAAATATCAGATCTCTGACACCATTCGATAAGTTTTTAACACCGGCATCATGGCGGTTTTCCGTTGGAAGAGAGAAAAAGGAACTCTACGACAAACACCCATTGAGTACTTATATTGAGGGAGGTATGGGTGTAACATTTCGCCTGGCGGATCTCATGTTGTCAGGTATGATTATCTTGAACTGGATTTTGGCAGTGCTTTTGACAAAGGCTATGGATTAGGCTCCGGGGTCTATTTCAACATAGTTTATCAAAGCGATAAATTTTCTTGTGATATCGGAGGACTGGCCATGAAATATCTGGTTGGCGATAGCGACACGCTGACAAAATTTTGGAACAAAATAAGTTTTCCAATCCGCCCAAACAATGCTATTTTTTTAGAAACAAAATACTCGCCTAATAACAGGAGTGGGTTGTATGAGGTCAGTTTTGGCATTCACCATTATTTTTAAGCGGATGATTAAGCAAGCGATTGTCATTTGGATCATTCTCTGTTTATCCGCCTGCACAAACCTTGTGTTTTGCCCAGACCAATTCAGATACACCTGTCCTGACAAATTCGGCCTTGACCACGAGGACATATTTCTTGCTACTGCTGACGGAAATCAGCTTCACGGTTGGTTATTGAAGTCCAGCTCTGAGAAAAAGGGCACTGTTTTCTTTTTGCATGGGAACGCCCAAAATATCAGTGCACATATTCATAGTGTGTATTGGCTGCCGGAAAATGGATATGACGTCTTTATGATAGATTATCGAGGTTACGGCCAATCAACAGGAAGTCCCAGTGTCCGAGGTGTTATTGATGATATAACTACAGGATTTACGTGGCTAACGAAGAATGTAATGGATCAGAAAACGCCAATATTTCTGTTAGGCCAAAGTTTGGGGGCTAGCCTCGGTATCTGTTTTGCGGGAAGTAATTTGGAGGCAAAAAATCAACTGTCAGGCGTAATTTTGGATTCTGGTTTTTCCAATTTTCGTACGATAGCGCGAGAAAAATTGAGTCAATTTTGGTTGACGTGGCCTTTTCAATATCCCCTCTCCATGTTATTGACGGATAAGTATAACCCCGAAGACTTCATTCAACACATATCCCCAGTTCCTGTTCTTATAATGCATAGCGATGAAGATAAGGTTATTCCATCAAGCCACGGTAAAAGATTATTTAAATTGGCAGGGACTCCAAAATGTTACATACAAACCGGAGATGGCCATATAAACACTTTTAGATATAATGCTTACCGAAATGAGGTGCTCAAATTTATGTCGCGTTTCTCCTTTAAGTCTTTTTCTGCCTGGAAGCCAGTTCCTTCTTGTTATCAGAATTCTTCGAGTTTTTCGAATATTTCGGATCTTCAAACTGGTTCGGTATCTTGTTGAAATAAGGTTGCTTAACCAGGCTCTGCGTGCGAGCCGGCGGAAAATTATTGTATTTTTGTTTACTGTTTTTACACTGGTGATAATTTTTGGTTCCATGATGTATGTCATAGAAGGCGAACAAAATGGTTTTACAAGTATTCCTCGAAGTATGTACTGGGCTATAGTAACGTTCACTACAGTCGGCTATGGAGATATATCGCCTAAAACAGGTTTCGGTCAGGCTCTGGCTGCTCTCCGCGAACAAAAGAACCGAATAACCCGATCTTCTTAACACCTAATGCACTTAGACGAGATTGGTTTTGCTGGAGCACGTTAAATATTTTCTGTTTTGTACCGATTGTAGTTTGCATCTCACTTCTTAGGATCATGTAAGGGCCATTAAATATTAAAAAATAAATCAGCGATATTTGATATTAACGGTTCGTTTCTTGATTGTTGTAATATCTTAATATTGTACTGTTTTTAATGAAAATGCAAGGATTATATAATCCTAAGCCGACCACACAGCCAAACACTCCTGTTCGCGCAACGCGTGGCGACATGCCCGAATTCCTTCACAACCGTACAAAAGGCGGTTCCCTGAATCGGTCATAGCGCTGGGACCATTATCAATATCCAGCAGGATCGCATATCAATAGTTGCCATTTTTCCCAAGTAGGTTGAAGATTCAGAGGGATCAACCTGAAACAAACTGTTTGATAGAACTTATGGGAATGTTAAAAGGGATGTATCGTTTAGTAAAAAATAATTTAAAAAGCAAGCCCATTTGGGTATCTTGCCAGGAAATAAACATATCAATAGCGTCAAATGGGTGCGACATACAATAATTATAGCTACTTGGAGTCAGGTTCGTTTTTCGATTATATCAAATGGTTCGACAAGGGTAACCAGCGGCGCCAATGGGTAGTATTTGGTCACAAATTATCCACACCCCTGAAAATACCAATCCAGCCTGTCGGTTGACCCAAATCCGGGTCAACAGCTTGACAAGATTTGCGACATCCATTACAAATCTATGACAAAAACGTCTTGCGGTCGAAGATCTTGACGATAAAGATATCGTGAACTGTTACGTTTTAAACAAGGAGGTCTTTAAATGAAAATAAGGCTTTTTAGAATAACTTCCGTCTGTTTTTTCATAATTTTTCTATTCTTCTTTATAAGCTGTACCGATAAATCACCATCAAATCAAGTCATCGTAGTAGGCTCTCAATGGTATGGTCATATTCCTGTATGGATTGGCATAGAAAAGGGAATATTTAAGAAATACGGTTTTGACGTTAAATGGCAGTTTATTGGAAAAAGCATGGATCGATTAAATGCTATTTCTTCAGGAGAGGCTCATTTTGCCAGTTTAGGGGAAATTGCCATGCTCAGTGCAATGGCACAAGGCAATACACGTTTTTACTGGGTTGGTAATCAGGATATTGCACCCGGATTTGAGGGACTTGTTGCAAAGAAAGGGATAACGTCATTTGAGCAATTAAAAGGAAAAACAATCGGCTTTCCTTTTGGCGCATCTGTTGATATTACATGCAGGCTTCTTTTAAAACAACATGGCCTTGATCCAAATAAGGATGTTCGTCTCGTCAATCTTGAAGTCGGGGATGTTCCTTCAGTATTTCGAACAGGTCGAATAGATGCAGCGATAATCTGGGAGCCAGGCTTTTCACAACTTGCATCTATTGATGGTACAACAGTTCTGGGAATGGATACGGATACGGAAGTTTATAAAAAGTTTGGTACCATGACCGGTCCTGATGTTCTGATAATCAATAAGGCCTGGAATGATGAGAATCGCTTAAGAGCCAAAAGGTTTATGAAAGCTTATTTTGAGTCTTTGAAGTGGGTTAATTATAATCCGGAGGAAGCGGTTAAGTTGATCTGGAAAAAATATATTAACCAGGATTTAAGTCTTATTCAGAAAAATATAGAAAAATTCATCTGGCATGATATTGAAGACCAGAGGCGTATTATGACTGATAATGGTATATTTGGTCAGGCAGATTATATTATCCGTATTCTTCATGAGGATATGAAAGTTATTCCAAATAAACCTGATTTTCGCAAATGGGTTAATCTTGATATTCTTTCTTTTCAGGAAATGAGAAGAGCTGTTAAAACAAATAAAAGTAAGGAGAAATGACAGGTGGAAGGAGAAGAACTTGGTTTATGGCGCTCTTCTGTTATTGGGGCTATAGGGTTACTTGTTTTTCTCAGTCTTTGGGAAATTCTTGTGAGAACCAATGTTATCGACCCCTTTTTCTTACCAGCGCCAACCCAGGTCATTGATAAAGCAATTCAAATGACTACTGCCGAAGATGCCGTTTTATTAACAGACATTAAAATAAGCGCAACAAGAGTGCTGACAGGGTTTTTATTGAGTGTTCTTGTAGGTGTACCTGCAGGGTTAATTATGGGGATGAACCCGGTTATTCGTGCTGCGATAAATCCGATTATTTCAATAATCCGACCTTTGCCCGCATTAAGCTGGATACCCCTCTCTATGCTCTGGCTGGGTATTGATGAGCAGCAAAAGTATGCAATTGTTTTTATGGGGAGTTTTGCTTCCATTTTAGTTTATACCACAGATGCAACCATGCGTGTGGATCCCATTCTTCGACGAGCTGCCATGAATCTTGGTGCTTCACCACTACAGATACTTCGTTATGTTATTCTTCCCGGAGCATTGCCGGACATATTAACAGGCCTTAAAGTTGTTCTTGCTATTGCATGGACATGTGTTATTTCAGCCGAGATGGTTGGCGCTAATAGTGGTTTAGGATTTCGAATCTGGACTGCTAAAGAATGGTCTGATACCGGTCAGGTTCTTGTGGGCATGATTAGTATCAGCGCTACAGTGCTGGTATTGGATATTCTTTTTCGCGGGTTAGAAAGAGTGCTTTTACCCTATCAAAATAAGGGACTTGGAAATAAATAATATACCATCTTGCTTGTCTTTTTGCCCCTCTTCGGCGTTGCGGCTTCCGTTACATAGCCCGCTATGCGCTTTCAGCCGCGCCTTGAAGATGAACAAAAATCCTGCGCAATCTTGGTATATTATTTACTTCCAAGTCCCTAAAACTTCCGAAACATGAGCGAAACATTAATTAAATTTGATAATATAACAAAACATTTTTCTTCACGTAAAGGTGATATTGTAGCAGTAAAAGATTTTTCCCTTGAGATTAAAAAAGGTGAAATATTAACAATAGTGGGTGCTTCGGGATGCGGCAAAACAACTCTTCTTAACATGGTCGCAGGATTTTTAACTCCCAGTTCAGGGAACATTTTACTCGACGAGCAGCCTATAACAAAAGTTGAACCGAGATGCGGTATGATTTTTCAACATTATGCCTTATTTCCATGGCTGAGTGTGAAAAAAAATGTTGAGTTCGGGCCTAAAATAAACGGTGTTTCTAAAAAGATGCGAAGAGAGGAATCAGCTAAGTACATAGAAATGGTTGGCTTAAAAGGATTTGAAGATGCTTACCCTGGGGAGCTGTCAGGAGGAATGCGCCAGCGTGTTGCTCTATGCAGGGTACTGGCAAATAAGCCTGACATTCTGTTGTGTGATGAGCCTTTTGCAGCTCTGGATGCGATGACAAGGCAGATCATGCAGCAAGAGCTGTTGAGAATTGTCAATGAATCGGGACAAACCGTACTCTTTATAACTCACTCTATTGACGAAGCGCTTATTTTAAGCGATAAAATTGTTGTTATGTCTGTTCGACCGGGAACAGTCAAAGACATCTATGACATCGAACTCCCCCATCCCGGAAAGGTTGAGGTTCAACTCACTGATGAATATCTAAAATTAAAACGACAGATATGGGCTATGGTTGAAGAGGAAGTAAAAACATCAATGAATATAGTTTCGAGTTAAGGGTTCGCCCAAACAGCCTGTTTTCGCGTACTCTCAGATCTGAAAAAATATGGTGCTGAAAATCTCACCAAAAATGACATTATTTCATTGATTTAAGTTTGTTCACCTGTTAATTATATTTTTATAACCTCCCGAAAGAACTCTTAAAAAGGAGAATATACCATGCGCAGTTTTCATTCATACGGACCCGTCAATTCTAAATATCATTTTTGTGTTGAACGAAAAACGCTTGTGGACAGGTGTGCATCTTTCCTCATGGGAGAAGAGGATGAAGGTGGACACTACTTTACCATCTGGGCTCCACGGCAGACAGGCAAGACCTGGCTCATGCGGGAGGTGAAGAAAAGGATTGAGGAAGAATACAAAGACCGATTTGTTCTTGGAACTATGTCCATGCAGGGAGTGATCATGGATGATGCTCCTGTAGAAGATTTTCTCAGACACGTTCCGAGACTATTTCGGGAGACGTTTAAGTTGGAACCTTTGAAACCGGAAGACTGGGAAGGTCTGACGGATATTTTTTCGCTTGATAAAGGCATCTTTGACCGGCCAGTTATATTGTTCATTGACGAATTCGACAGCCTGCCTCCAAAGGTAATTGACCGGTTGGTGACCCTTTTTCGCGACATGTACCTGAAGCGAGACAGCTATCTTTTACACGGGCTTGCTCTGATAGGTGTGAGGGCCGTGCTTGGGGTGGAAAGCGAGAGAGGCTCGCCTTTCAATATCCAGCGTTTTTTGCATGTGCCAAATTTTACCGGAAAAGAAGTTGATGATCTTTTCGGTCAATATGTGAAAGAAAGCGGTCAGGAGATAGCTCCGGATGTCCTGGCCGGAGTCTATGATACAACCCGTGGCCAGCCTGGGCTGGTGGGCTGGTTCGGTGAACTTCTTACTGAGAAGTACAATCCCGGAAACAATAGAGTTATCGACATGGCGACCTGGGAGGAAGTCTATGACGCAGCCTGTCATATAGAATGGAATAATACAATCTTAAATCTTATTAAAAAGGCTGAAGGAAAATATTTATCTTATCTGTTGGAGTTATTTTCCAGTTCTGATATTGCTTTCAGCATAAGGTTTGAGTGGTGCAATTATCTTTATCTAAACGGCATTATTGATGAAGAAAGAATAGTTGACACTAAAGGAAAAAAAACAAGCATCTGCCGTTTTTCTTCTCCCTTTGTTCAAACATGCCTGTACAACGCTTTTACATACGACATTGTAGGAGATCGGATGCCAATCCTGGCATTAGATCCTTTAGATGAGCTGGAAGATGTATTTGAGGAGGTACAGCTTAATCTGCCGGCGCTGCTTCGACGTTACAAGGATTATCTGATTCGACTTAAGGCAAAAGGGCTCAACCCGTGGAAGGAGCAGCCGCGGCGGGCAGACATGCACCTGACTGAAGCTGTTGGCCATTTTCATCTTTATGCGTGGCTCCAGGCAGCAGTAGGAAGGCGCTGCATAATCAGCCCTGAGTTTCCAACCGGAAACGGCAGGGTGGATCTGCATCTCAGGTGTGGGGAAAAGCTGGGTATTGTTGAAGTGAAAAGTTTTGTAGATGCCTCTGAGGCAAAAGCGGCCAGGGTTCAGGCTGCCCGGTATGCAAAAAGCCTGGATGTTGATGCAGTCACAGTTGCGTTGTTCGTACCGGTGGAAAACGAAGATGTTTTGCAGAAAATATCCGGAAATGAGAAAATCGACGGAGTCAGAGTAACGGTGGAGGCCATCGGGTGGGCGTAACAGCATTATGTTGTCCCCCCTTTTCCTTTTCTCAAAGGTCTGAAATCTGCTTCAGATAACGAAAAAGTATCCTTGAAGATTTTACGCCTTTTTCTGCTTCATATTCATTGCGTGCGTTTCTTGCAAGCTGTGTCAGGCGTTGCCTTTCTGCATTAGGATAGTTGTTTAGAATCTCTTCAATAAGCACTCTGTTTCCTTCCTTAAGTCCATCCCGCCATTTTTCAATCTTTTTAAAGGCAAGGATCTTTTGATGGTCACCGAGTCTGAAATTTTCAAGAGCATTCTGTATAGGTCCAGGGTCGATATCACGCATAAGTGTGCCGATATATTGCAATTGCCTGCGCCTTGCTCCGTGACTTTTTGTTTTTCCGGCAACAATAACGGCATTACGCAAATCATCCGAAATATCAATACCTTTAAGCTGTTCAGACGATATGGCTACAAGCTGTTCCCCAAGCTTCTGCAAAGCCCTGGCTTCATTTTTCTTTTGCGTTCTGCTTTTACGATCATCCTTCATTTTTCAGGCCCGTTCCTCATTCCTCAGTTCAGTACATCTCGTATTTAACCAGTCTGCCGTCAAGCCCGCCTGCCTTGATCGGTTTTTTCCATGATGCTTTCAAACCAATTTTTTTTATAAACCTGCGTTCTCCGAAGTAAATATAAGCAGTTGAACCTTTGCATTTCTGTTTAAGAAAATCACCGAGATCCTTGTAAAACGTTTCAATGTTCTCATTGCCCCCCATTCGAATGCCATAAGGAGGGTTTGCTACAATTACCTGCCCCTCAATGGCAGGCAACTCTCTGAAGTCAGCCCTTTCAACTTTTACATTCTTTCCATAATTAAGCCCCATTATGTTTATCCTCGCCGCATCAACAGCTTCTTTGGACAGATCACTGCCTGCAATCAGCCCTTGCGGCAACTCACGGATTTTTGTGTCAGCCTCTTTTTTAACCTGCTTCCAAATAGAACCGTCAAAGTCAGGCAGAAATTCAAAACCGAATTTGTTTCTAAAAATGCCCGAAGGAATGTTGCAGTACTGCATGAGCGCTTCGCACAAGAGTGTTCCCGAACCGCACATGGGATCATATAAAGGAACAGATCCGTTCCATTCTGCAAATCGGATAATTGCTGCCGCGACAGTTTCCTGCATGGGCGCTAATACTGTCTCCTCTCTGTATCCTCTTCTGTGAAGCGCACCTCCCGACGTATCAAGACTTATTGCGACCTTGTCATGCCTGATATGAAGATCTATCAGGATGTCAGGATTCCTTACAGACACATCAGGGCGCTTACCGGTTTTTTTCTTGAAATAATCCGCAACAGCATCTTTTATGCGGAGAGAAGCGTACTTTGAGTGAGAAATAGTACTGTCAGAAACATTTCCCGACACGGCAAATGTACTGCCTTCTGCAAAAAAATCTTCCCACTGTATCTGTTTTGCCTTCTTATACAACGTATCGGTATCATGACAATTAAATGATATTAACGGCGCAAGGCACCGTGAAGCAAGCCTTGTCAAATAATTAATACGATACAGGGTTGATTTGTCCGCGTTGAAATGAATTCCGCGAAACTCCGGAGTAATGTCTTGTGCACCGAGTTCGGCCAGCTCTTCTGTACCTGCTTCTATTATACCTTCGGCTATCTGGGCAAAATAACGAAAATCCCGCTGATACTTATATACTGCCACCTGCTGTTTATCTCCTCTACATTTCCTAAGGGACGTGGACGAAATAACTTCCCCAACTATGCATCACAGCTTCAGGCCGTCTTTGCCAAATCTCAAATCCAGGCTCAAATCCCAAAAATATTGAAATAGCTTGCTATTCCATCAACTTTTGTGACCTGAGCCTATATTTGAGATTTGGGCAAATTCGACCCAAATCTGTGCGCCTACTTGTGGAAGTTAATTCGTCTACGTCCCTAACCATATCGTTTGATACCATTAACTGCATTTGTTTCACTATCTTAAATTTTTTTGTCAAAAAGTACAACCAGAGAAAAACATAGGGGGTCACAAAAACCGGCAATTCTAATTTTGAAGAATAACATCCCCTACCTCAATTAGAATTGCTGAAAACTCAGAGACGATCTTGCTATTTGAAAATATTTGTGTTAAAAAAAGATAATTTAAT
>JAJSZO010000087.1:0-5415 GCA_030262795.1 Deltaproteobacteria bacterium
CTAAAGCCTATAGATCAGTCTGGGCCGGGATTTGAGATCGAACAAATTTGACCCAAATCTATGCGCCTACTTGGGGGAAGAAAATTCGTCCACGTTCCTTAAGCCCGAATTTTCTTAAAGAACATACTGTGTATCGTTGTATAAGGGGCTTTGTCCAAATCTTAAAAAAGCACTGGTCTGGTTGTTATACAACTTTGGCACATTTCTCAGTTTTATTCAAGCTGTTAGTGATAATCCTGCTAAAAAGTTACCCCATCCCAAATTTCATCCCCGTTCCGAGCTGCCGTAATATCTTTCCAATTATCCTGCTACCGGGAATGATAAGGAATGGGGACGAATTAACTTCCACAAGTAGGCGCACGGGTTTGGTCCGAATTTGTTTGATCTCGGATCGCAAAAAAAGGTTTAAGAAATTTTTAAAAATTTCTTGACAAACTTATCTTTAATAAATAGTTTAATCTCTTTTCATAAAATATAAATCCCCATATGGTATAATTCCAAATGCGGGATTTTTTATTTTCACCTAAGTTGAGCGATTTTTGGCTCAATTTAGGTTTTTAGTTTTTGTGATATTATATCACGTAGGAACTTGGACGAAATAACTTCCATGTTCATAGGAATTAGGAACATTATGGAAAAGGCTTCTGAAAAAGTTAGAAACATAGGCATAAGCGCACACATTGATTCAGGCAAAACCACTCTTACCGAAAGAATTCTCTTTTATTCCAAACGCATACATGCAATCCATGACGTGAAGGGAAAAGATGGTGTTGGTGCGACAATGGATTCCATGGAGCTTGAAAAGGAGCGCGGTATAACCATAGCTTCAGCGGCAACATACTGTGAATGGCGGGAACATGAGATTAATATCATTGATACTCCGGGGCATGTTGATTTTACAATAGAAGTGGAAAGAGCTTTAAAGGTTCTTGATGGCGCAATACTTGTTCTATGTTCTGTGGGAGGCGTTCAGTCACAGTCCATTACTGTTGATCAGCAGATGAAACGATACAAAGTGCCTTGCCTTGCCTTTATCAACAAATGTGACAGGAGCGGAGCCAACCCTTCCCGTGTAATCGAACAGTTGAAAAACAAGCTTGGGCATAATACGGTTGTCATGCAGATTCCAATAGGGCTTGAAGCGGATTTTGAAGGTGTGGTTGATCTAATTTCTATGAAGGCTGTTTATTTTGATGGTATCAATGGAGAAATAGTACGTGTTGAAGATATTCCTGAAAACCTTTTATCAGAAACAGCTGAAAAGCGTGAAGAACTAATTGATGTTGCTTCGATGTTTTCAGACGAACTGATGGAGGCTGCTCTTGAGGATAACGTTACCGAGGAACTGATTGTTTCTGCTGTACGAAAAGCTACAATTTCTCGTGAAATGACTCCGGTTTTCATGGGATCGGCATATAAAAATAAAGGGATTCAACCGATTCTTGATGCAGTAACAAATTTTTTACCCTCTCCGGATGAAGTAGAAAATCATGCCCTTGATCCGAGCAATAATGAGGCTGAAGTAATTCTTTCCAATGATTCACAAAAACCGCTTGTTGCTTATGCTTTCAAGATAGAAGAGGGACAATACGGGCAGCTTACTTATGTACGTGTTTATCAGGGAATGCTTGAAAAAGGAGATACCATTTTTAATGTCAGGACCGGAAAAAAGGTAAAAATTGGTAGACTTGCCCGCATGCATGCAAACCAGATGGAAGAGATAGGAAAAATATCGGCAGGATATATAGGAGCACTTTTTGGTATTGATTGTGCTTCAGGCGATACCTTTGTGTCTAAAGGTATTAATTTTACCATGACATCAATGTTTATACCTAACCCTGTTATTTCACTTGCTATTATTCCGAGAGATAGTACGGCTGAAGTCAATATGTCCAAAGCCCTGAATCGTTTTTCCAAGGAAGATCCAACCTTTAAAACATATGTAAGCGAGGAAACAGGCGATACAATTATTTCAGGAATGGGAGAACTGCACCTTGAAGTATATGTGGAAAGGATGCGTCGTGAGTACAACGCAGAAGTTACAACCGGTACTCCTACCGTATCTTATAGAGAAACTATTACGAGACTGGCTGAATTCAATTATACACATAAAAAACAAACCGGCGGTGCCGGTCAGTTTGGCCGTATAGCGGGTTATATGGAGCCGATTACAGAAGAAGAATTTGTATTTGAAAACAAAATTACCGGTGGATCAATTCCAACACAGTTTATATCTGCATGTGAAAAAGGATTCAGAAAATGTTTTGAAAAAGGACCTAAAATGGAATTTCCGGTTACCGGTATAAAAATTGTTATCAATGACGGCCAGTCTCATTCTGTTGATTCCTCGGATATGGCATTCTATGCGGCTGCTCGTGGAGCTTTTCGGGAAGGTTATGCGAAAGCTAAACCGGTTATTCATGAACCTATAATGAAAGTTGTGGTTGAAACACCTATTGAATATCAGGGCGCCGTAATGGGTTCTCTTAACCAGCGGCGGGGAATAATTGTTGCATCTCAGGACGAAGGTTATATGTGCGCTATTGAGGTACAGGTTCCGCTTTCAGAGATGTTTGGTTATTCTACGGTACTGAGATCGTTAACTCAAGGCAAAGCACAGTTTACTATGGAATTTCATATATATAAACGGGTTCCCGTTTTGATCGCCGAGGAGCTGGCAAAAAAGGCTAAGAAGGACTAAAAAACAAAATACCTTCATTAAGAATTCAAAATTTTACATTTGAGTGTGGTAATTTGACTTAAAAAAAGGAATAGCTATATGTTAAAAAAAGAGTTGCTTTTCCGTAATCCTTTAAGGCTTATGGAGCATAAAACAGAGGATGTTCTTCAGTCAGGAGGGTTTGGCGCTGTGCTGGCTCGATCTGGTGTAGGTAAAACAGCGCTCCTTGTGCAGTTGGCTATGGACAGTCTTTTGAGAAACAAAAATGTTCTTCATATAAGTTTGAATGATTCAGTAAAAAAAGTGTGTTTGTGGTATGAAGAAGTATTTCGAAATATTGCGGATCAAAATAATATTCGTCAGATAGAACAGTTATGGGAAGCTATAGTGCCTCATCGGCTTATAATGACGTTTAAGGTAGATACTTTTAGCGTGCCTAAACTTAAAGAAAGAATGACCGATCTAATAGAGCAGAACATTTTTTTACCGCAGGTAATGCTTATTGACGGCCTTCCATTCGATAAAGACACAAAAAAAGCTCTAACGGAATTAAAAAAGCTTGCGGAAAGCCGTTTCATGTATATCTGGTTTACAGTCCGAACACACCGCCATGATGAATATGATCCGGATGGTATGCCGGATTCTCTTTTGCACCTCGCTGATCTTTTTGATGTTATTGTTCACCTCCAGCCCGAAGGAAAAGAAATTCATGTTAAAACATTAAAGGGAGTACCTTTGGCTTGTGATTGTCCTGAATTGATTTTGGATCCTTCTACAATGCTGGTAAAAGGATAGCCTTATAAGAAGGTTGTTTATATAGCACGGTTCATATGACCTGATATCAGAAGTTTCTTTAAAATAGCAGATAAACGGAGAAAATAACTAAAAATTGTAGGAAATGCAGTGCAAAATAGTATCAAGTCATATGAACCGTGCTATAGTTGTTTCAGCCTTTCAAGATTTTCCCTTACAGACGCCATCTCAGGATCCAGGGTCAGGGTTTTTTCGTACATTTTAATTGCCATATTAAAATCTCCTTTTTCACGGTAATTTGATCCAAGACTGGCGTAATCAATAGCAGAAAAAGGATCAATTTCAACAGCTACTTTAAGGTTTTTAATAGACTTGTCATAGTCTTTAATCTTGAAATAAGAAAAGCCGAGAGCGTTATAAATTTCTTTCATATTGCCTGCCGCTTCCCTGGCCCTTTCCAGTTCGCCTATGGCCTGTTCATATTTGCCGAGGTTGTTGAAACATGTTCCCATATAGATCAAAATCCTGATCCGGTCATCATGTTGAGGCTTTAAGTGTAATGCCTTTGAAAATTCCTCCAGGGCCTTGACATACTCTCCTGTTTCAAAATAACAAAGTCCTTTATAGAAGTGAAAAAAATGTTGACCCTGATATGATATTTCAACACTGCTAAAAGCTTTAAGAGCTTGATCGTAGCTTCCAATATTTGTGTATCCAATACCAAGTCGAAAATAAACAGGATCGGTTTCTTCAATTGGAGAGAGTTTTAAGGATTGCTTAAAGTTTTTTATGGCATGAAAATCGTTTTCCGAATCCTGGCGTAATACCCCAAAATGATAGAGCAACGCTCCCGTCTGTTGGCTCGTGACAAGCGACTTGGGCAAATCTATAAAAGAATCAATTACTTGTTCTCTACATCCAAGGCAGTCTCTTTTTGACCTGTCCTGTTGATACGAATTGGTCAGGAATTCTGCCTGGCTTTCATTTTTGCGAAATGCATCCATACAACAGTAAATATTACCATCTTGAACCGAGATAATAAGCGAATCCCGACAATGGTCTGTCATAGACAGATCGTTATTCTCTAACTTGTCCAATGAATTATCAATGATATCTTGACAAAATAAATTACAAAGAATGTCCGTCATCTCTCCGGAGTTTCCGATACCGTAATAAACCTTGTCCGTCAAAGACAGAAGCTTTTCATCTTGCGCCAGCTTTAAAGTGTCTTTGTTCAGGTAAAGGCTGGACAATAAAAAAGAGCTTTTTAGTACATCAAGCAGATCTATTAGTTGGATGGGCTTGACCCGGTTATCTGGAACAAGAACCGGTAGTAATATGAGCCTTGGTAATTCCTGATGTTTGTAGCCTTCCTGATCAAATTCATTAGTCAATTGTTTCAGGTAGTTGTATGATATCCTTATGTCATCAATGGCCGATGGAGGGGCGGGATGGACAATATGAACATAAAGCCTGGCAAACAGATGCTCACTGAGAAACTCGTTGATATTTTTTTGGATGCGTTCTACCCGGGGCATGCTGTCAGGAAGATTGTCCAAAACAATATAAATATTTGATGTCATATTAACATATGAATAAAGGAACGATAATGTTTCTAAAAGCCACTCAAGCTTTGAGTTATCGTGTTTTCCAAGTATTATATATATTTTCTTAAACGCAGGCTTTATCATTATTTTGTCACGTTCATAGGCAGCTGAACGCAAAATTTCGACATGTCCGCGTCCACGCAGTGGTTATAAAGATTTTCCATAAGCATCAATATTAGATGCTTTGCGATATTTCTTCCATGATTTATCTAATGCTTTTAATTTATTATCATTAATTACATTTAATTTTTTTAGAGCGAACAGCATTGAGCGTATCGAAATTTCCGGAAGACGAAAATCGTGGTACTCTTGGCAATTTGGGCACCATCTCCTTGCAGGTTTAATTTTTCGGTCATTCCTGATCGACTCGCGTAA
>JAJSZO010000087.1:5515-9979 GCA_030262795.1 Deltaproteobacteria bacterium
TGTTTGAAAGCATTAGGGGTGTAACAGTATATGCAGTGGTGAGGACATCCGCGAGATGTCAGCATAATTGCTTCCTTCATATGTGAGTAATCAAAAACGTCATTCAGATAGGCTGAGGGATAACGATCTAAATCTGTGTAGCCTTCAAGTTCCGGTGTATCAAAAACAGCATCATTGTCGTCTTTATAACTGACGCCGGAAATATCCAGAAACGGCGTTCTATTTTCAATAGCTCGCGCAATTCCCAGCATTGTAAGTTCGCCCGGAGATCGACATATATAATCCACATCGGATAGATCTGTAAAAGCAGCAGAGGGCATGAAGGTAGCCTGGGGACCGCCAATAATTATCTTAATATTCTTGTTAATTGATTTTATAAATTTGGCGAGTCCTGTTATATATAGCATAACTCTCTGGTAGGCGGAAAATCCAACCAGGGATGGTTTAAAACTGCGGATAATCTCGTGAAAAGCGGAACGGGACAAGGAGGTATTCTGTCCGATAGTCAATATTTTTACACAAAAACCTTTGGATTTAAGGAAGGACGCAATATATCCCAGGGAGATAGGTGTTGTTTCCTGTACAAAGGGGTTTATTTCAATAAGTAAAATATTCATTCCTAAATATCCAGAGAACTAACCTCAAGAGCGTTGTTTTGTATAAACTCTCTTCTTGGTTCAACCTCTTCTCCCATAAGAATAGTAAATAAGTGATCTGCTTCAACCCCATCTTCCACTTTGACCTGAAGCAAAATTCTTTTCTCAGGATTCATGGTTGTTTCCCACAACTGATCAGGATTCATTTCACCAAGACCTTTGTATCTCTGAACACTTGTTCCCTTTTTACCTTCTTCTATTAAAAATAAAAGTAAGCTCTTCTTGTCTTTGAAACTTAATGTTTTTTTTTCATTATCTTCATTATCTTTACTAAATACATAAAAAGGTGGTTTATCATATTTATATATTTTTTTGCCTATAACCAAGGCTTTTTGAAATATAGATGAATATACCAGATCTCTACCTATTTTAATCTGCTTTATATCTTTACCTGATAAATTTATAAACCCGTTTGTTGTTCTCTTATCGCCAGGTGAAGCAAAAAATTCATATACATTACGCTCATCATTAAAAAGTAACTCTCCAACATTATATCCTTTATTAAACAAAGAATTTTTTAAATATAACATTTTTTCTTTGTCTTTAAGAAAATTTTTATCCTCAACCCCTTCCTTTATTAATAATTCCACTAAATCTAAATTAATCCCGCGCAGTTCCAGTTTTTGAATATTAGTAAAATATTCAGAAAGATCTCCAATAAAAATATACAGGTTATGCTCTTTTAATATCTCTTTTTCATCTCCGAATTTTATACTTTTATTATTACAAACCCTTTTTAAAATATAATCATTAAATTCCGGCTCATCTTTCAGATACATAGCGTTTTTGCTTTTTCCTACCCTGAAAAGTGGAGGCTGAGCTATATATAAGTATCCATTTTTAATTATTTCATACATTTGTCTATAAAAAAATGTTAAAAGCAGAGTCCTGATATGGGAACCATCGACATCCGCATCCGTCATAATAATTACTTTATGATACCTGATTTTTTCTATATTGTATTCTTCTGTTCCAACACCCGTACCAAGCGCTGTTATCATATTTTTAATTTCTTCACTTCTGAGAATTTTATCAAACCGCGCTTTTTCAACATTTAATATTTTTCCTTTTAAAGGAAGTATGGCCTGAAATTTTCTATCTCTACCCTGTTTGGCTGAACCACCGGCGGAATCTCCCTCTACAAGAAAAAGCTCTTTTTGTGAAGGCTCCGAACTCTGGCAATCAGCCAGTTTTCCAGGAAGGGTTGAATCCATTAAAGAGCTTTTATCTCTTGAAAGATCCCTTGCTCGTTTTGCTGCATCTCTTGCTCTTGCGGCATCAACTGCTTTTGCGACTATTTTTTTAGCTGTATTCGGATTTTCCTCTAAAAATATACTTAATTTTTCATTAACAAGAGACTCAACAAGCCCTTTTACTTCGCTGTTTCCGAGTTTTGTTTTTGTTTGCCCTTCAAATTGAGGCGATTTTATTCTTATGCTTATTATTGCCGTAAGGCCTTCTCTTACATCATCTCCGCTTAATTTTACCTGAAAGTTTTTTGGGAGATTTCCATTTGCAGTATATTGATTTATTGCTCTTGTTAAGGCTGTTTTAAGACCTATAAGATGAAAACCACCCTCAACAGTATTAATATTGTTTGCAAAAGAGAATATTTTTTCTTTAAAAGTATCATTATATTGAAGTGCTAATTCGATATAAACGTCATTTTTAACACCTTCGATGTAAACAGGCTTATGTAAAACAGTGTGTTGTTTATTAAGATATTCAACAAAAGAAGATATACCGCCCTCATAAAAAAACTCATTTTTATTATCTGTGCGTTCGTCTTCTATAATTATCCTTAAACCCTTATTTAAAAAAGCCAGCTCCCTTAATCTTCGAACAAGTATTTCATAAATAAAAATATCTGTGTTTAATATTTCCGTGTCAGGAACAAAATGTATCTTTGTGCCTCTTTTATTTGTTTTACCTGAGACTTTTAATTCACTTGTTTTTTTACCTTTTGCGTATGTCTGATAATAAATTTTTTCATCATTGTAAATTTCCAGCTCAAAAAATTTCGATAACGCATTGACCACGGAAACTCCTACACCATGCAGACCACCTGAAACTTTATAGGAATTGTCATCAAATTTGCCTCCGGCATGAAGTTTAGTCATTACAACCTCTACTGCAGGAATTTTCTCCGTTTTATGTATACCTACCGGAATACCTCTTCCATTATCTTCAACACTAATACTGTTATCTGTATGAATTGTAATATTAATAAGATCACAATACCCTGCCATAGCTTCATCAATACTATTATCCACAACTTCATAAACAAGATGATGAAGGCCTTCAATATCAACGTTTCCGATATACATTGAAGGCCTTTTTCTAACAGCTTCCAGGCCTTCAAGTATCTTTATATTATCTGCTGTATATGTTTCTTTATTCATATTTTCATCGCCATAATTACACTTAAAAAACTTTTATCATTCTCACCCTCAATTAAACAGGGTCTTTCTTCATTAAGAATATTAATATTTATTATATCATCATCAATTGCGTTTAATGTATCAATAAAAAATTTTGGATTAAAAGCGATCTCCATAGGCTTTCCTTTGAAATCTATTTCTATTTCTTCTTTTGATTCACCAATATCAGGATTTGTAGTTGTTATAATAAGCTTTTTATCTGAAAAATTAAAAATCGCACTTTTATAATCTTCTGAAGATAAAATAGACATTCTTTTAAGCATCATAAGAAATAAATTTTTATCAAGATTTATTATATATAAATCTTTCTTTTTTATAACATCTTTATATTCAGGAAAATCACCTTCAAGAAGTCTTATAATAATTATCTCTTTATCTTTTTTTATTACAAAATTATTATTTTTAACACCAACTTGAACAAATCCTTCCTTAGTTAGAAATTTGGAGACTTCATACAACCCTTTTTTGGGAATTATAATCCCCATATTAGATGGTAAATAACTATCTGTTTTATAAATATAATCAACAGATGAAAGTCGACTTCCATCTGTTGATACCATTCTGACAATTTTTTCATCTTTATTAATAATTATTTCAAATAACACACCATTAATATGAGCCCGCTTTTCATCTGTAGCTGCACTTATTATAAGGGATCTATCAATCATTAATTTAAAAGACTTTGAATCAATCTTAAAAAAATCAATATCTTCTATATTTGGAATATCCGGAAAGTCAGAAGGATTCATACCAACAATATTATAATTGACATTTTCATTACCAATGTTAAACCAATTATTTTCAACTTCATTAAGAGTAATTTTATCAACAGGAAAATTTCTTACAATTTCATACAATCTTTTTGCATTAATAGCTATTGCACCATCTGTTTCAATTAATGCAGGATAACTGCCCTCAAAGCCGGTTTCAAGATCGGTTGCTGTAAGAATTATTTCTGAATCAGATGCTCTTACTAAAACAGCTTCAGTTATTGCAAGATTACTTTTACGATTAATAGTTAAACCCTGAATTTTTGATAAAACATCAAGTATGTCATTTTTATTTACTGTAAATTTCATAATTATTCCTTAAATATAATTACACATATTAAATATATATTGTTTATAAATATAATAACTATTTAACTATTGAATTTTAGTACTAAAATTCAATATGGTTTTTAGTATATAAATATATTAAAAATTTATTATTAATATAAAGTTATAAACATTATATTTTTTATTGTTAATAAAATACGAATTTTTGATAAGTTATTATATTACTTTTAAGCCTTAATTATTCCCCCCTAAAGGGGGAATTTAAAGACTTTTTAGAAAACTTGGAACTTTTGAGAGATAAAAGTATAA
>JAJSZO010000088.1:0-5216 GCA_030262795.1 Deltaproteobacteria bacterium
GAGCTTTTAATAACTGCACCTGAAAGACCATTTGCCATGATAATAACCGTATCGTTTGTGCTTGTATCGCCATCTATGGTTATCCTGTTAAAAGATCTCTGAATTGCTTTATCAAGAAGTTTTTTAAGCAACTCATGATCCGCATCAATATCAGTGCAGATGAAACATAACATGGTTGCCATATCAGGGCAAATCATCCCGGAGCCTTTAGCAACGCCAATTATTGTAAAAGTTTTACCGTCTATTTTACCCTGCCTTGACACACTCTTTGGAGCAGTATCTGATGTCATTATTGCTCTTGCAAAAGCATAAACTCCTTCGGGCCTTAAAGAGTCGATAAGGTCGGGGATTGCGCTTTGTATCTTCTCAACCGGCAATGGGTCTCCGATAACTCCTGTCGAACATACAAGAACCAATTCTTCAGGAATTCCGAGATTTGAGGCCGCAGATCCTGCCATGGTTTTTGCATCATCCAATCCTTTATCGCCTGTACAGCAGTTAGCGTTTCCGCTGTTGACTATTATTGCCTGACTAATACCGGATTTAATTCGCTCCATATCAAGTAATACCGGCGCAGCCTTAATCTTGTTGCTGGTAAAAGCCCCTGCGACTTTTGCAGGAATCTTTGAAAAAATAATAGCCAAATCCTTCTCACCAGCCTTTTTAAGGCCGGAAGCTACTCCTGCAGCCATAAATCCCGGACATATTAAATTTTCCATATATGAAATTCCTCTAAAAAGATTCCCTCTTATTTTATCTTTTCCGCCTCTTTTTGAGCTTCAACTGCAATTGGACTATCGGGCGCAAGTTCAACCACCTTATTATAGGCTCTAACCGCCTTTTTATATTCGTGCGACAAAGTGTATGCCTTTGCCAGATAAAAATATGATTCAGCAGAATGCGGATATTTTTTCACTGTTTTTTCAAGCATTGCTACTGCATCTGCCGGTCTTCCCATCGCAATACAGGTTCGGCCAAGACCCCGCAAGGCAATAATAAAATCCGGCGCCAGATTAAGGGCATCGCTATAATATTTTTCTGCAAGCTCGTATTCCTGCTTATTGTAATATGCCCACCCCAGGTTTGTAAGAGGATAGTGGGGTGTGGCATACAAGATATCATCAATAATTTCCTTAAAACAGGTAATTGCCAAATCCCAATCTTTTTTGGCAAGATAGACAGTTCCCAGATTATTTATAGCCGGCGCATAATCCGGCTTTATTTTAATTGCTTTCTTAAAGTGTTTTACAGCAATGTCCAACCGATTTTTGGACATATATGCAAGGCCAAGATCATTTTGAAGATATGGATCTTTGGAGTATATTTTTTCCGCTTTTAGAAATTCTCTCAGCGCTAAGGTAAAATCTCTTTGCTGCATGTATGCTTCACCGAGGTTTCTTGACGCTTCTTCCTGTTTCTTTCGCATTTCAATGTTTGCAGCGCAAGAAACTATACAAAAAATTAAAACCACACTTAAAACAAGACGATTTGTTTTCATGCTTTTTTACTCCAAAATAAGTTCACCACGAACTCCGCACGTGCGACCCTATTCAAAATTTGATATCCATAGCTTTCGGCTACGTCCTTGATATTGAATTGTAATGCTGATGAAGAAGGGGGAATTCTTTCGTTAAATTTCCCCTTTGAAGAGGGTATGGGGATGTTATTCTTCAAAATTGGAATTGCTGCACTATATTGGAACTTCGTCGACAATTTCAGCAGCTTTATCAATTGCCTCATGTGCTGTATTTCCCACAACAGGAATTATCGAAATTACAGCGCCTCCAAGTCGCATTGGCACGGAAACTATTTTGGTAAGAAAACATCCATTAAGCATTATCAGCATTATTAATATTACTAATAGTTTTACAGTCTTCATAATAACCTCCTGTCAACAAGGAACGTGAACGACATAACTTTCACAACTATGCATCACAGCTTCAGGCCGCCTTTGCCAAATCTCAAATCCCGGCTCAAATGCCAAACATATTGAAATAGCTCACTATTCCTTCAATTTTTGTGATCTGGGCCTATATTTGAGATTTGGGCAAATTCGACCCAAATCTGTGCGCCTACTTGTGGAAGTTAATTCGTCCACGTTCCTATGTTATGAGACTTTGTTTTTAATCGGTTTTGATCCCCAGCTCTCTTTCTTTTTCAGCTATCGCCAACCTGGTCTTTATAACGGTATCAGGAATCAGACTTATGGAATCAATTCCGCACTCTACAAGAAAAGTGGCAAATTCAGGAAAATCACTTGGAGCCTGGCCGCAAATACCGATTTTCTTCCCGCGGCGCCTGGCTACATCAATAACCATACGAATCATTGTTTTAACCGCTTCATTTCGTTCATCAAAAATGTGAGCCACAAGATCCGAATCCCGGTCCAACCCCAGAACCAACTGGGTTAAGTCATTGGAACCAATTGAAAATCCGTCAAATACATCACTGAATGCCTCGGCTGAAATTACGTTGCTTGGAATCTCGCACATTACATATACTTCAAGTCCGTTTTCACCCTGAACAAGCCCGAATTCCTTCAAAACTTCTATTACGTTACGGCCTTCCTCGGGAGTACGACAAAAAGGAACCATCAATTTGATATTGGTAAGTCCCATATCATTTCTGGCCTTGAGCAAAGCTTTGCATTCAAGTTCAAAGGCAGGTTTGTATTTTGTATCATAATAACGTGAGGCTCCACGCCAGCCAATCATGGGATTGCTTTCATGCGGCTCATACAAAGTACCGCCTACCAGGTTTGCATATTCATTACTTTTGAAATCCGATAATCGTACAATCACATCCTTAGGATAAAAACCCGCTCCAATGCGGCCAACGCCTTCGGCCAGTTTATCAATAAAAAACTGTTTCTTGTCATCAGGGTAAGCAGTGGTACGTGCTTCAATTTCGCTTACAATTTCTGCGATCTTGTCATCACCTGCATCAGCCTTTGCTTTTAACTCATCGAAATAATAAAGAGCCAGAGGATGAATACCGATATGAGAATTGATAATAAATTCTTCCCTGGCAAGGCCTACGCCTTCATTGGGTATCTGGCACTCAGTAAATGCTCTTTCCGGCATACCAACGTTCATCATTACCTTGGTCTTTGTGGGAGGCAATGTATCAAGATCAACTCTTTCAATATCAAACTTCAACAACCCATCATATATATAAGCTGTTTCGCCTTCAGCACATGAAACTGTTATCTCGGTTCCGTCTTTTATTACTTCAGAACCATCTACAGTGCCGATTGCACATGGAATTCCCAGTTCACGTGAAATTATTGCAGCATGGCAGGTTCTTCCGCCGCGGTTGGTAACTATGGCGCTTGCTATTTTCATAATTGGTTCCCAGTCAGGATCAGTCATATCAGTAACCAAAACTTCACCTTTCCTGAACTCGTGAATATGGGCTGAATCCTCAATTATATGTGCTACCCCCTGACCTATCATAGCCCCGACAGCCTGCCCCGATGCAATCACTTTGCCTTTTTCCTTTAGCACGTAAGTTTCAAGAACTCTTTTTGATGAACTTTGTGAGTGTACGGTTTCCGGCCTTGCCTGTACAATATACAGGTTGCCGGTTCCAACATTTACGCCGTCACCGTCTTTAGCCCATTCAATATCCATGTGTTTTTGATAATGATCTTCGATAATACATGTCCATTTGGCAAGCTGGATGATTTCATTATCGCTTAATATATAACTCCCTCGTTCTTCCGGAGTGGTGTCTATATTTTTGACTGTTTTTCCGTCATTGGGATCCGGATTATAAATCATTTTAATTTCTTTACTTCCTACCCTCTTGCCAACAATTGGCTGCTTTCCTTCTTTAAGGGTGGGCTTAAAAACGTAATATTCATCGGGATTAACAACGCCAAGCACTACGTTTTCGCCAAGTCCCCAGGAACCTGTGATAAAAATTGCATCCTCAAAACCGCTCTCTGTGTCAATTGAAAAAATGACTCCGGCTGAAGCTGCATCACTGCGAATCATTTTTTGAACAGCAATGGACAGGTAAACGTCAAACTGTCCAAATCCCTTGTCGTGGCGATAGGAAATTGCGCGGTTGGTAAACAGGCTTGCAAAACATTTTCGGCAGTTTTCAATAAGAGCATCTATCCCTCTGATATTAAGAAAAGTTTCCTGTTGACCGGCAAAAGAGGCGTCCGGTAAATCCTCCGCTGTAGCAGACGAGCGAACCGCCACATCCACATTCGGGCCATATTCTTCTTCCATTTTTTTGTATGCCTCAAGAATAGCCTGCCTCAGGTCATCCGGAAACTCGGCATTTCTGATTATGCCTCTGACCTTCTCGCCGCGTTCCTGAAGATTTTTCATATCATGAGTATCAAGCCCTGCCATGGCATTCAGTACATCATTTTCAATCCCCGCTGTTTTAATCAAATGCTTATAAGCATAAGCAGTGATGGCGAAACCATTAGGAACAGCAACACCTTTAGAAGTTAGTTTTTGATACATCTCGCCTAGCGAAGCATTTTTGCCTCCGACCAGAGCAACATCCCCAATTGAAACTTCATCAAACCAAAGAATAAATGCCTTGTCATGTTTATCTGCCATCTTTGTCTCCTAATCAGCTTTTTAAGGGTAATTTGTTAATATAAAATATATACCAATAACCAACCACTCATATTTATTTATATCTACAGTAATATATAAGTGTCAACATTAACCTTTCGCTAATTTTCTTTAAAATTAACAACCATTTTGAACGATCTCTCCTCATGACAAACGTTTGTGATAAGCAATTGCGGCACTTAAATGCGCACCAAAAAGCACGATTAAATTAACGATATAAACCAACGTCATAAAAGAGATCAGCGCTCCCAACGATCCATAAACTAAATTATATCTCGACAGGCCGCTGCTGAGATACCAGCTAAAAACAGATGTGGCTGCCCATTCAGCAATTACAGCAAAGATAGCTCCTCCAAAAGCCTCAGACCATCTAACTTTTGTTTTTGGCACCCACCGGTAAAGAATCATCAGAGTCATACAGATAAATATATAAATAATAATATTTGAAAGAATTTGGCTGAAAGATGAAATATTGATACGGCCTGCCAATTGCAAATTCCAGTCGGATATAAGATGAATTGCTGCCTTTGCCAGAAAAAATAACGGCAGTAACACTACAAGAAAGATTATTATCGAAAAGGCGATTAACCGGGCTCTGAAAATATTTTGCGCCGG
>JAJSZO010000088.1:5316-7757 GCA_030262795.1 Deltaproteobacteria bacterium
ACTTCTTCAATTGCCGGCAAAGATATCATCTCGCCGCCCAATTTAACAAAGCGTTTCAATCGTCCGCAAAAAGTCAAAATTCCATCATTGTCTTCGGATACGATGTCACCGGTTTTGTACCATTCTCTGCCGTTGTATTCAACAAAAGGTGTCTTCCCGTTATAGTTAAGATATCCGCTGAATACGCTTGGACCGCTCACGAGAAGTACTCCTGCTCTATTTTTACCAACTTCCTGGCCCGTGTCAACATCAATAATGATATGTTCAAGTGATGGCATTATCCTGCCGATCGTATATGGTTTTGGAAAGTTTTCCATGTTGAAGGATATAACCGGCGAACATTCAGTTACACCATAGCCTTCAAGAAGTTTTATGGTCATGTGACGTTCATTTATGGACTCATACACTGCGGCAGGACATTTTTCAGCACCGCTTATGACAAAGCGTAATGTTCGAAGCTGCTTACTGTTTGATGCTTTTACGATACCATTTAAAAATGTGGGTGTGCCGACCATTATCGATACCCTGTACTCCTCTATTAAACGTGCAATAGTCAATGCCTCGGTAGGATTGGGATTATATACAGTACGTATGCCCATGCATAATGGAAATACAATTGTTACTGTAATGCCGAATGAGTGGAATGGTGGCAGAATACCGATCAAAACATCCTTTTCACTGACGGTTGCCATTGAAGGGATGTCCCGGATATTTGTCATTATATTACTGTGCGAAAGCGGTACGGATTTAGGCAGGCCTTCTGAACCGCTGGTAAACAGAATTACAGCGGTGTCAGTCATCTTTGGATGTTTTAACGACGACCATGTCAGCCGGCTCCTTAACCAGGCTGATATTTTGGATTTATATGAAATTTTGCCGCGAAGCTCTTCAAGAAACACAAAGCAATCGTTTAATTGCTCCAGGTTTACTCGTTGCTCTGAAAGCCTGTTCACCAGAGTCTGGGCAGTCAATATCTTATTTACACCTATAGCATTTAGCGAATATACCATATTGCGGGAACCGACTGTCCAGTTTACCATAACCGGTATTTTGCCGGCAAAAAGGGTGGACAGATAGACAATAACAGCTCCTGCCGATGCCGGCAGCATTATCCCTATATGTTTGTCAGGCAACGCTTTGATCAGGGGACTGAGTACCATAATTGCAGCAATGAGATCACGATATGTTTTTTCGCCGCTTACCTGATCTGCAATGATAAATCCGGAAGGATTCTGCCTTGCCTGATTCAAAAAAACTTCAGTTATCGTACTGCCTTTGGCTACGCTTAACTGAGTGTCTGAAGAATGTTCTCCAAGCCATTTCTGACTCGCAGGTCTCAATGACGCTCTATCAGATGCCACTCCCTTGCCAATTGCAGCCAGCATTACATCTCCGACAGTATTCAATGAATCGGCACCAACCTGAGAAAACCCGAATTTTTGTTCCAGCCATGCAATCACCTCGACCATGGCAAGGCTGTCCAGGCCCAGATCATATGCCAGATGCAGGTCTTTTTTCAGGTCTGCCAATCCCGTAAATTGGTGTCCCGTCAATTGCCTTAGAAATTCAATAACCAGTTTTTGTGTGGTTTTAGGTACAGTATATGTCTTCCAATCAATTTTTACATACTCCGGCTCAGGGCGTATTATAATGCCACCCTTCTCATGAAAAAGATATGGCACATAGGTATTTCGGGAAGCATCGGCATTGTAAAAATCCTCCAGAAAACGGTTCATAGTAATCCGGTTTGCTGTGCGGGGAAAGTTTTTTGGTTCGACAAACTCAAGTTGTACCGGCCTTAGCGGCATGAAAAACAAGGCGTTAAGAAAAAGATACTTCAGGGCCTGTTTAAGGTTAGACATAAGATCCGGGTTTTTGCCTGAAGCCCAGCTAAAACTGCTTCCCCATAAGCCATTCTGACGTATTAGAACCACACGTACATCCGGCACCTGCTCCAGGATTATCTCGACTGCGCTGGTCGCCCGGATTTCTTCGAGGTAAGTCCTTTTGAGGTGGCCTGCAGGATATAGCACGAAATTCCCGTTGATTCGAATATGCTCCATGGTTTCCGAAAGCACTTTTTTAATAATTGTGGGAGCAGCAGACCCTGTTATGGAAATATCAGGAATCAATCTTGCTCCAAAGCGTTTGCTTATCCATGCAATCAGAGGATTGGTCATCCTGGATTCAACAGCAAGTGAGTGCGGTGCAAAATCTTTGTGCAGTATAGAAACTATGATGGCAGGATCTATCAATGCCGGATGATTCGGCAAAAAGAGAATGCTGCTTTTTCCCTTTGATTTTATATCATCCAGGCCTTTTATTTTGAGATCATAACGAAGCCTGAGTAGAATTTTGGATAGAAGTGCCAGCGATGTATTTAATGGACTATATTTTTTCATTATTTCTTTCTTCATCTACAAAATAGAATAAAATTCCGC
>JAJSZO010000088.1:7857-9915 GCA_030262795.1 Deltaproteobacteria bacterium
CATAAACATACCGGAGGTAGTCATGAATTTCGGAATCCTTAAAAAATGGTTGCTCAATCGTATTCAGATTAAAAACCGTCTCAAGAACGTCTGTGTTTGGTACCTCCTGTTCCTTATGGTATCAACCCGAAAGCATACCATAGAGGAGGCCGCAAGATTCTCGGGAATCAACAAGTCCCAATTTAGCAGGTTCTTAAAAACATACGTTGATATAGCCGTTTGCACTCTACAAGAGCTGTCCAAAAACCAGGCCAAACAATTCTCTCAAATTTTGAATCTCTTAATATGTATACTACTTGCATTAACTGCTAACAATTTGGCATAATCAATATTAGGCGTCCTAAATAAAAAGATATTGATAATACACATCAAGTGTAATATATTATCTATAATTAGTTACTAACTTACTATCAAAAAATCGTTTATCTATTGTTAGGAACGAGGAGTGAATTATGAAAAATCCTTTTAGTTATACAAGCATTGTTGAGGGCGACTCTTTCTGCAACCGGCAAAAAGAAAAAGATGACTTGTTGAGTTTTATAATAAATTCTCAAAACATTCTCTTATACTCTCATAGACGTTATGGAAAGACATCTTTGATTTTTGAAGTTTTTAAAAAAACCAAACGTAAACGCCTTAAAATTAATACAATGCATGTTGATTTATATGGCACTCTGTCCGAAAAAGAATTCGTTGCAGCCATACTTTCAAATTTAAGCCAGGTAGAATCTAAAGTCGAAAGGCTGGTAAGCTTGTTAAAAAATACTGTTAGAAATATTAAATTAGGGTGGTCTATTGACCCGATATCTGGTGCGCCTTCCGGGATATCCGTCTCTTTTGACTCCGGATATAATGAAATAATGCTGGATAATATTATGGGACTCCTCAACAGATTATCACAAAAGCAAAAATTAGTCGTGGTTTTTGATGAATTTCAAGAAATTGCCAATTATGGACAAAGAGGATTTGAAAAAAGGTTACGAAAAAATATCCAGTTGCATCAAAATATATGCTACATCTTTTGTGGAAGTCAGTGCCACATCCTGAATGATATTTTTAATAACAAAAATCGAGCTTTTTATAAATTGGCAGCATATTATCCTATCAATAAAATTAAAACGGGTTATTATTTTTCGTGGGCAGAAAAGCTGTTTGCTAAAAAGAATATCGAATTTGAGCCCGAGATAATTAAAGATGTGATTTTCCGTTGTGAAAATCATCCCATGTATGTCCAACAGTTTCTTTATTTTTTATGGGATGAACCGGAAATTTCACTGGAAACGTTAAATAAAATAGAACATAAAATCCTTCAAAGACATTATCACGAATTCTTAAACCTGTGGGAATCGCTGACAGCCAATCAGAAAAAAACACTTAAATTGATAGTTTCCACAGATGGTAAAGAAATTTTCTACGCCAATGCTATTCAATCAGTTGATTTAAAAAGCGGCTCTCAAATTACCAGGGCGTTAGAAGTGTTAATAAAAAAAGATATTGTTTGCAAAAACAAAGATTATCAAATCCAGGATGTTATGTTCAAAAAATGGATTCAAACTCTTTTATAAGGAACGTGGACAAACCGATCTCTGCGCCATGTACACTTCAGCCAGGTATCTAAAGGCGGTCATGAATACACCTCTCAATGGTCGGGCATGAAAGTCAGGGAATATTGAATCATCCCTCCTTCACCCACAACTCCTTCCCCCTAAAGGCAATAGCAATCTTCAGCGCCTTTTTTATTCCTGCTTCTTCGAGTTCCGCTATATATCTTCTTTCTTCGATCTGTTTGAGCGCCTGCGACAAAACATGTTCCGGTTTTTCACTGTCATACACACATTTGAATTCAATAATAATTCCGGATTTTGCCGGATCATTTGGTTTCAGCATCAGGTCGTATCGTCCATATCCTGATTCCCGGTTAGATCGTATTGTGTATTTCCCTGATAGCCAGACCATCATTCCGAGTACCAGCGCATGGTAAACTTTCTCAGGTTCACTGCCCAAGTCGTGATAGCTCATTATTTGCAACACTATCATCCGAAGCATCCGTTCAAACAA
>JAJSZO010000089.1:0-5077 GCA_030262795.1 Deltaproteobacteria bacterium
CTGAATTATTTCATGGTATAGATTTTTCTGTTCTTGTTCACTTATTTGCGCATACACATCTATAAAATCAACATATTTATCAAAAAGTACACTGGAAGCAAGTTGAAATAATCCTGAGTATGCCTGCCTTATCACTTCTATTCGTTCATCCTTTTTATAATTCATTTTCGGCAGTAATATTTTAACCACAGGATTGTTCACGTTGAAATAATCGCGTGCATTGAAGTCAAATAGTTTAAAAAATACATATTCAAAATGCAGAAACAGCCGGTTATTTAATTTTGTTTCCAGTTTGCGAATAACATCTTTACGCCAGTTTGTGCGATCAGTAAATAGAACCGTCGGTATTACCAGTGCCTGTGGGTATGACTCCATCAGGTCTGTTGTATAACGCAACAGTTTATAAATCGAAAACTTTGCCTTATCTTCCTGAAACTCGACCAGCCACAAAAGTAGTTGATGATTCTCAAAAGAAAACAGAATCGGCATATCTAATGCAAGGTTCGAATCAAAGAGTTTACGCTTTTTGGGTTCCTGACGAACAAATTCAACCTTACGCACCTGCCCCCAGTTTTGCTGTGCCTGAGGGAAAAGCAACTCCAATGTTTCCTTTGGAAAGTCTAAAAACAGATTTTTGAAATTGTGGTCGTGTGATTGCTTTGTCATAGAAATAGTTCTTTGTTGGAGTTGCGGGACGGGTATGCGGGACATCCTACTCCCGGCTGACTCATTTCTAATTGTTTTGCCAAATCCGTGCAGCTTATTCCCAACTCCCGAACAGCCCAATCATAACAGGTCCCTGACCTCAACTTGAACTTTGCGTTTGCCTTTTGAATATATTTCTTCTATTTCTATATCATATATCTTTGATACCATTTGGCTTATCTTTTTGAGATCATATCCCAATCCATTTAATTTATAACCGCGTTCAAATTTCTCGTTTGCCTCTGATAATAAGGTCTGTTTATTTTGCTAAAACATACCCTCTCAAACCCCAGCGTCACTACTACAAACTTTTGCAGCCGCAAGTTCCCATATCTTTGTTCAAGCTTTTCCCCGTACTCTTTCACCTGTTTTTTGCCATCTTCCATCTGCTTTACAATCTCGGGAATCCGGCACAGCTCATCTTCAGACAACTCTTTTGCCTGGTCAGCGCTCATTCCAACATCCTTGAGCTTTACAAACTTGAACTCAATCAGAATATCAAATACTTTGCCATACCTTTTATCCGGCCTGATGATCATGGTCAGATCTGCATATCTGCGGTCAATCTCCTTTTCTGAATCCATGATATAGATAATATCATTGTAAAGAAGGGTCAGAAAAGCGGTCTTCACTGTCAATTCATTGGCCCATCTGTAATCCCTGTTATGAAAAACCTTGAAATATCTTTCCTCCATGAATCTGCACAAAGGAGCCATATCCCCTTTCTGGTACACCTTTTCTGCAGCAAGTTTTCCATCATCCCTGTCATCAGGTTCAGGCAGAAGCATCTTCTGAACCCGATCCACATAAAGACTCTGCATTACCAAGTTGGGGACTTTTAAGATCACCTGCAAATCTTCTGTGTCACCTGCAATGGTCAATACTCCAAAATAGTAGAGAAAAGAGACAAGAAATGTATTGTCTCGGGATTTGTCGGTGAGCATTTCCTTAATGCCGAAACGTTTACTAATTCCGGATGCAACAACCCGCTGATCTTTTTCCATCAGATTCATAAGAAGATCTCTTCCTCTCGGTACCTGAGCAATATACTCAAGCTTTGCATCATCCACGGCAAGGTTGGTATCAAGCATCTCCCTCGGATATCCGCATGATTTTTCAAACTGTTTCAGAAAATATAGTGCCAGAGTCGGGTTATAAACAGACTCATCCACTTCATAGGAAAAAGTATATCCATTATAATAAGTCTGCATCAGGTCCAAAGCCTCTTTAATTTTCTCCTTTTCAAGATCGCATTCATCGACAATCCTTGTAATTACATCCTCAAGTTCAGCCTGTCTGAACCCGCACAGGTCATTAACCTCCGGCTCAAAATAGATATTCTCAGCAATATTATATCCGCTTGTGATATCGCTCATAACCACAGGTGAAACCCCTGTGATAAACACACGATCAAACATGGAACCTGAAGTGGAGGCTTTTATTGCCTTAAAAAAGGTTCTCAGGGGGCCTTCTTCATGCACAAGAGCCTCATATCTGCCTTCAGAGCGCTGAACTCCCATCATAACTGTGTTGGCAAAATTATCATATTCATCTATCAGAAGATAAACAGGGTATGGAGTCATACGGACCGCATTTACCAGGGAATTAACAGAACTTAATGCATTAGTGGGGTTTACCTCTATATCTGGAAATTCAAAATCACGGTAATAAAGAACAAAACCCTTAATGCGATCATTTATGTGATCATAAAGAGCCTGTTTTACATCTTCAGGGCTTCCAATGGGATCAACACATGAAAAATCGAATTTCAGAATAAAATATGAATTACGCAACCTGGTGGGATTCTTCCCGATTTTTAAATCGCCAAAAATCTCTTCAAATTCATTTTTTTTTGCCACATCATAGTAATTCTCCAGCATGGAAAGAACAAGGCTCTTGCCAAAACGCCGGGGACGAATAAAGAGTTGAGACTTTGTATTTTCAAGCAGAGGTATTTTATCTGTTCTATCACAGTAAAAATAATTTTCTACGATAATACTTCTAAAATCAGATATACCGTATGGAAATTTCATTGTTTGCCCCTCCTTGTTCTCGTCATGAGAATATAAATAATCTTAAATCTTATACCTAATTATCAGAAATTTACAAACATATTTTGTAAGCGTTCACAGATAGGGTGTCCAAAACGCTACAAAACTTTCCCCATTATGTTGATTGGTTGTTAAATTCATCAAAAAATACTATTATATCAGTAAGTTATTTTTTGGACACACTATTTCACGGCTACCTTTTACTGAGAAAACCACAGACAGTGTATCTCGCCAAAAAAATTCCTGTACACTCAAGTTTTTTGATTAAATGCCGATAATAGTATTAGGAATGTGGACAAATTAACTTTCCTGTTCCTTAAATCAAGGAGAAAATAATTATGTCTATATCAGTCGGCGGTCTTATGTCAGGTCTTGATACTAACGATATCATTGCCCAGCTTAAGAGCGTACAGCAAAAGCCCATTCTAAAGCTTCAGCGGCAGGAAGCTGATTGTCAGGTGGAATTGTCGGCATACGGCAATTTGCAGAGCGCATTGAGCAGTCTGAAATCTGCCATGGATGGACTTGATTCTGCAAACGATTTGACGAGTTTTTCAGCTTCCTCAGGTGACACAGACCTTTTTACCGTATCTGCCGCTGGTAACGCAGTGACGGGTTCATACAGTATTACGGTGCAGCAATTAGCCGGAGCGCACAAACTTGCAAGCAAAGAAGCCGGAGCTTTTTCCGGGGAAGAACCCGTGGGCCAGGGAATAATTAGCCTCAAGGTAGGAACCGGCAGCACTGTGGATATTGGCGTGTCCGCCACCGACACCATCGACGATGTGTCACAGGCTATAAATGATGCTAATGCCGGAGTTCAGGCAACGGTCATCTTTGATGGAACCAAGTATTTTTTTACACTGACTGCGGAAGAGACCGGAGAAGAAAATGTGATCAACCTGACCGTGGCCGACACGGGTGATGGCGATAACATAAATATGAACGGTCTCTCCCGCCTGGTATATGACAAAGATGTCACCGAAAACCTCGCCCAGTCCCAGTCTGCAGCAGATTCAATCATCACTATTGACGGTGTTGCCGATATTCACAGAAATTCCAACACGATAGATGATGTTATTAAAGGCGTAACCATTACCCTTGAATCTGCCCCAGACACTGACAACCAAGCTGATCTGACTGTAAGCAGGAACACATCGGAGATCGTCTTGAAGATTGACTCTTTTGTCAGCGCATACAACAATGTGCTTGATTTTTTTGATTCAGCCCAGGGTTATAACGCTGAAAGCGGGACCGCGGAAGTTCTGATGGGCGATGCTACCACAAACAATATACGCAACCATCTGGATCGTCTGGTTACAGGCACGGTTCCGGGTGTTGAAACATTCAGCCGGTTGTCGGATCTTGGCATTACGCTGAATCGCGCAGGGCGTCTGGAAGTTGATTCTTCAACCCTCAACAATGCGCTTGATGATGATTTTGACGATGCGCTCCTGTTTTTCACCCAATCTACAGAGGCCTCGGAAGGTTTTGCTGTGCGCATGGTGGATGCACTGGATTTGCTACTTGATTCCACAGATGGAATGCTCAATGTGAGGACAGATGGAATCCAAAACAGTATAGACGATATGCATGACCAGGTTGAACGTATAGAAATGCGTATTTCAACATGGGAGGTTCGCACAAGGGCACAGTTCAATACATTGGAATTACTTCTTGCCGAATATCAGAACACCGGGGATTATTTGAGCCAGCAGATTACAGGCATGCAGAATCTGAATAACTATGTATCAAACAGGGGGTAGGGGGTTAGGAATTAGGGATTAGGAATTAGGAATTAGGGGGTTGGATGAAATGTATGCTGGGATGCTGGGATGGTTGGATGATTGGATGGTTGGATCAGATAAATAAACGAATTCTCGAAGAAAGGAGATAAAAGTTATGGCGCCTACAGGGTATGCAGCTTACAACCAGGCAGTAGTTCACACAACTGATAATAAGGAGCGGATTCTCTTGATGCTTTATGATGGAGCTGTGAGATTTGTGAGTTTTGCGCGTTCGGGTATTGAAAATAAAAACGCAAAAATCAAGGGAGAGAACATCTCAAAGGTTATGGCGATCATCACAGAGCTTGATTGTGCATTGGACAGGGAAATGGGGGGAGAGCTGGTGGAAAATTTGTCTAATCTATACAGGTATATGATGGATCGTCTGACAATTGCCAACGTGAAGAACGATACCAGCATCCTTGATGAAGTGGAAAGACTCCTTCTCAATCTAAAGGAGGGCTTTGATGAGGCGGGTAGAAAAGAATCCGCTTTTCAGCCGGCCATTGAGCATGCGCAAATGCAAGGGGGGTT
>JAJSZO010000089.1:5177-9907 GCA_030262795.1 Deltaproteobacteria bacterium
ATAGGGGATAGGAGAAACGAATCAAAGGGGAGGGTGGCGACATGTTGGAAGCAATAAATCCTGGAGTGGCTGTTCAAGGTCAAGTCCATAAGATAAAGTCTGATGATAATATTGCGTCTGCTAAAGTTTCTAAGATTGCAGATCAGAAAGTCCGGCCGGATCGGCAAATTAAAAATGACCTGCAAATTAAAGAGGAAAAAAATGTAGGGGAAGAGCAAAAAGAGAAAAAGGGGATTCAGGTTTCTCAGGATTTACTGGATGAGCTGGAGCACGACATAAATACAATCCATAACGTCGGGCTTGAATTTTCAATGCATGAGGAATCAGGACGGGACGTGATAAAAGTTGTCGAAAAGGATAGCGGAAATTTGATCAGACAGATCCCGCCTGATGAAGTTTTAGAGCTGATTACCAGAATGGGCGATGTGCTGGGCATTCTTTTTGATAAAAAAGTATGATCTTTATAGCATCTCAATAACACACCACCTTAACCTTCTGCTGCACTGAAGATAGGATATTTGTGTGAATATGAGTTGTTATGAATGAACATCTGAACGGCTTCACATCTTTGAGTGTTGATAAGAAGAGGACCGATCAGATTGGCTGTTATCTTATCAGCCACCCCATCAGAGGTGGATGTATTCACCACCACATAAAGCTTTAAACTCTCTTTGCCCTCTGCCTCCCACGACATTTCCTTGAGAGTCGGTTTTAGATCGACTGAATAATCCGGCTTAAAAAGATAAGGATTAATGATCACAAAGGCCAGGGCAGGGTCATCCGCACACTGGTACCAGTAAAAGGGCTGCGTTTCTTTACGCTCCAGAATAATAAAGCGTTTTTTCCCCGGAAAGCCGGGCATGCCGAACGGCATGGTGATGATCTTCTCTTCTTCAATCTGAATCTTCCCAAACTGTGTGGTTTCTATTTTCAATGCCTTACTCCTTTTTTCGCCAGAGACGAGCTGCCTTTACAACATCAGTAGAAATTCCTTGAGATGATTCAAGGTTCTCTTTCCGGATCCTCTCATAGACCTCATGTCTGAGGATGGATACTTGCCTTGGGGCCTCAATGCCCAGTCTCACGCTTCCTCTGTTGATCTCAATAACGCTGACAATAATATCATCGCTAATGTTAATCCGTTCACCAACTTTCCTTGTCAGTACAAGCACATGCCCTCCTTGGCCTTAAGCCGCTCGACAAAGTTAAAAAACCGAACCCTAATACCAATCTTCAATGTTAAGGCCATTGACTCTTTCAAATTCTTTTGTGTTATGGGTAACTAACGTTGCGTTGGTACTTAATGCAGTACTCGCAATAAGTGTGTCGTAAGGGCCGATTGGAGTGCCTTTGCTTTCAAGGTTGGCTCTTATCATAGCGGCCACTTCTGCTTCTTTTGCCCCAAATGAAGAAATGCTGATTCGTGATATAAGTGATTCTAATTGTTTTCTTCTTTTATTTGGTTTTGTTGATTTTGCAATTCCAACTTTGAGTTCATAAAGTACAATTGATGGAATGGATATATCTTTTGGGGACTTAGATAATAGAATACCGGCAACATCACCTATGCCTTTGAAGAAATAAATTAGCGTATTGGTGTCAAGAATATACAATTTTACAGAGCCTCTCGACTGGAATCAACTACATGAGTTGAACGAATTTCTTTCAATGATGGGAAATCCTCTTTCCAGCTACCTGCCAATTTAACTACATCTTGTGGCCATTCTGTTGATATTTTTTCTTTAATGATGTTTGCAATCCATTTACTAATGGACAGATTGCTTGTTTTGGCCGCAGTTTTTATTTTATTTTCAATCTCATTATCAAGATATATCGTTACTTGACCCATAGTTACACCTCACTTAGGAACGTGGACGAAATAACTTCCCCAACTATGCATCACAGCTTCAGGCCGCCTTTGTCCGATCAATATAAGTATAATTTGGTATCCTATTCAAATTCCATGGTAAAATTGAAAAATTTGAACTTTAAGAAAAATAAATATCGTAATATCAATAACTTATTTTTTAAGCAAATTAATCTATCATGGAATTTGAATAGGATACCAATTTAGCTTCGTATGTTGTGAGGTTATTATTATTTTTCAGTGTCTGGATTAGTTCAAGTCTGTTCATGGGGTTTCTCCTGAAATATTTTATTATATTAGTACGATATAGGATTATAGTGGGAGTGTCAATTTATTTTGGGGAATTTAGGATTTTTCCATATCGCAAGCAACTGAATTATCAGAAATTTGAAAACTCAAAACAACTTGTCAACAACTTGGGGTGGCACCAGCCTCCCCAAGTTAATCTCATAATGAGTGTTCAAATTTCTGATTATAATCAATATACTGGATTATTTTGTTGGGTTGTGATATTCAGTAAATATTTGAAATAGAAAGGAGAGCAGGCGGCTATGGACAGAGCAAAACATACAAATCGTAGCGGGAAGAAAACCAGGCCCGGTAAAGACGCGATTAACGGTAACGAGATAGCACAAAGCGATCCCAAGGGCGAAACCATTGAGGCTTTACGCCGAAATATTATGTACAATCTCCACTACCGCCGGGCGAGAATTCCCAGGACTGCCACGACGAATGACTGGTACATGGCTGTAGCCTACACAGTGGGTGACCATATCACCAGCCGCTTGATCGAGACACTGGAGGCCGTATGCCAAAAGGGCGTCAGGTACGTGAGCTATTTGTCAGCCGAATTCCTTTTGGGTCCTCACCTTGTGAACAACATGGTTAACCTGGGCATCTATGAGCAGATGCAGGAAGCAGTGACGTCGTTGGGACTTGATTTCGGAAGGCTTATTGAACAGGAAGAAGAACCTGGCCTTGGTAACGGCGGCCTGGGAAGATTGGCTGCTTGTTACATGGATTCCCTGGCAACGTTGGGAATTAAGGCAGTCGGATACGGTGTTCGTTACGAATTCGGGATCTTCGATCAAGAGATCCATGACGGCTGGCAAGTGGAGGTGACCGACAAATGGCTCCGTCTTGGAAACCCCTGGGAAATCGAGCGACCGGAGATCGCATTTGAGGTCAAATTCGGGGGACACACAAAGTCGTGTGTGGATCGTAAAGGCACCTGCCGGAAATGCTGGGTTCCCCATCGGGTTGTAAAGGGCGTTGCCTACGATACGCCTATTGTGGGATACAAGGTAAACTCGGTGCCTCTGCTGCGACTGTGGAAGGCGGAAGCCATTGAGTCTTTTAACTTTCAGGCCTTCAACGTGGGGGATTATTCTGGCGCTGTGGACGAGAAGGTGACCTCGGAAACGATCTCAAAGGTCCTTTATCCCAATGATGATTCAAGTGTTGGGAAACAACTCCGGCTGGCCCAGCAGTACTTCTTCGTCTCCTGTTCCCTCCAGGACTTGATTCGCGTTCATTTGATGGCAGGCAATACGCTGGATACGTTTCACAAATGCAATGCCATCCAGCTCAATGATACCCATCCTTCCATCGCCGTGGCGGAATTGATGCGGTTACTTGTGGATGAGCATTCCATGGCCTGGGACCAGGCCTGGCAAATGACTACCCACTCCTTTGCCTATACCAATCACACCCTTTTGCCGGAAGCTTTGGAGAAATGGTCACTACCGCTTTTCCAAGATATGCTACCACGTCACTTGGAAATCATCTACGAAATCAACCAGCGGTTTCTGGATGCATTGCGGCTCAGGTATCCTAACGACGGAGAAAGGGTCGCCCGTCTCTCTTTGATTGATGAGGCCGATAAAAAGTACATTCGGATGGCCCACCTGGCGAGCGTGGGAAGCCATGCCATCAACGGCGTTGCCGCACTCCATTCGGATTTGCTTAAAAAGACAGTTCTTCGGGAAATTTATGACCTTTGGCCGGAGAAATTTCACAATATTACTAATGGCGTGACCCCCCGACGGTGGATGGTTTGCAGCAATCCGAGGCTGGCCAGGGTGATCACGCGTGTGATCGGGGATGGATGGATCAGCCACCTTGAGGACAATCTGCGAAATCTTGAGAAATACGCAGATGATAGCGTTTTTCAAAAAAGCTGGCGGGAGGTCAAAAGGAAAAATAAACGGGATCTATCCAATTTCATTAGAAGGCGAACCGGGATAACCGTTGATCCTGAGACCTTGTTTGACATTCAGGTCAAACGTATTCACGAATACAAGCGGCAACATTTGAATATTCTTTATGTCATTACGCTCTACAACAGACTAAAAAATAATCCGAAACTTGATATAGCGCCACGAACGGTTATATTTGGTGGCAAGGCTGCTCCGGGGTATTTCATGGCCAAGCTGATCATCAAGTTGATCAACGCCGTGGCGGATGTCATCAACAATGATGTTGATGTAGCAGGACGTCTCAAGGTGGTTTTTTTCCCAAATTTTAATGTTAAGAACGGTTCTCGCATCTACCCGGCTGCAGATCTCTCGGAGCAGATTTCCACTGCAGGCAAGGAGGCATCGGGGACAGGAAATATGAAGTTCTCCATGAACGGGGCGCTGACTATCGCGACACTGGATGGCGCCAATATTGAGATTCGGGATGAGGTGGGCCCAGAGAATTTCTTCCTTTTCGGTCTGACAGCAGATGAGGTAGTCGACTTGAAGGCTGGTGGGTACAATCCAAGGTACTATTACGAATCCGATGAGGAACTCAAAAAGACATTGGAGCTCATTGGCTCGGGCTTTTTTTCCAATGGCGATTCAAATCTGTTCAACCCTTT
>JAJSZO010000090.1:0-6568 GCA_030262795.1 Deltaproteobacteria bacterium
TAAGCTTAATCAGATCATCTCTTGCAACTCCTTGTTTAGACAGAATACCAGGATTTCTCAAACGAAAGGCTGTATACCATCTTAGAAAATTTTCCACATATTTTGTGGAAAAATCCCAACGATCTGCCACAGTATCTTTAAAACTATAGTACACAGGAACTACTGAGGCATTTTCGTCCCGGTAGTTATCCTGTCCGAAAAAAAGTCTGTTTACTACACGCTTGAATATCTCCGTTTTTCCCATGCGCCTTTGACCCAAAAGGACAGTGGACATAGTCCTGCGGGTTGTAGCGTTGATAGCTGCATTATAGAGATATTCCAGATGTTCTTCCCTGTTTGTATATACTTCTTCAGAAACAAGCGGACGGATAGCCCATCTGGAATCGCCTTTGTTTGTTTTCATCCTTATAAAAGCCTATGCACTAAATTTCATCCGCAGATTACACAGATTTTCGCAGATTATTACGGAAAGATAGAGACGTAGTGATGTAGGGACAGAGGGACAAAGTGATAGAGGAAATTAACTTATTTTTTGTTGTAAGCTTCCGATTAACGCATTTAACATCTTCAATATCTCATCGCAAATTCCTGCTCGTTCAGCGACAACCGTTTTCGTGATATATCCCAAATCTCTACATTTTATCAGCCAATTTTGAGTTTCTGTTGTTGACCCTCTGGAAATAACTAAAAAATGGATATAGTCAGCACTGCTCCTTCGGCCAAAACCTTCTGAAATATTTGCACTTATCGAACTACTTGATCTTAATATCTGATCCGCTATGATCCAGGCAACGCGTTTTTTGGGAAATAATTCCACGTCATTTGCAATGTCCAAAAATAACTGATGGGATTTTTGCCAAACGGTCAACTCCCTAAAAGATTCTATCCTTCCCATTTTTCTCCACTACATCCCTATCTCCCTTTGTCCCTAATCCCTTCGCCGCAGGCGTCTCAATCCCTTATTCATCAGATCTCAGTTTCAGATGGCGGCCTTTTTTCAGCTAATAAATACAGATAGTTAGAATAGCCTTTTCTGTAACCTCTCTTTTTTGTCTTTTTTTTCATGTCTTCACCACCTTGTTTTTCATCTCCGGCAACAATCTTTATTAGCAATAACAGATAATTATAAATTTCCTGTAACCACCCCCTTTTTTCGGCCTTTTTTTAATTTCGTACAACTATCTAAAGTATATACATATTTTCGTTTTTAATCACTTTTCCCTTGCTGATTAGCCTGATTCCCTTAACTTCATCCCTTCATCCCTGCTGTTTTGTTGATTGGGCAATTAATAATGCATCTTTATTGCTTTTGGTTTTTTCCGGTAAGAGTTTCTTTTTTTTATTTTGGGTTATAATTTTTCCTTCAGTATTTATCACAGTTTTTTGATCTATGACAAGTAAGCCCAACTGCGACATTACATCCTGTTTATATTGATAATCGTATTTCATCTTTTCTAATTTATATTTCATAAATATCCAGATCAATGCAAAAACTACTGCAACGGCAAAAACAACACCCAGGATGATAAGAGCATACTCCACAGTTTTTACCCCTATTTCTCCCAGAAATATTATTAAATTATCTAATTGAGAAAAAATTATAGCGCCGATTCCCAATATCAGCAAAGTAAGTAAAAAGGGCATCTGACGAATTAAAGTTAATGAAGCATTTATTTTATTAAAAGGATTGTTTTTTTCATTATCTTCATTATTCTCATCATCAGATGACTCGGAATCTATGGATTGAGGAGTAGAATGACCGAAAATAAATAAATTAAAAGCAGTTATAAAAATGCCGAGCAGAAATGTTATTGCAATCGGTACCAGAAAGGATGCGAGAAAATAGTATTTCCAGGGAAAAGGAAGATTGACCGGTTCAAGCTGGAAAAGAAAGCAAGATCCGAAAATCATAATTTCCAGCACAAAAATCAAGCTAATGTAACATTTAACAAACTTTTTTAATTCATATGTATCAAAAAGCGAGGCTATGCCTTTGAGTTTAGTATTAGCTAATCCAGACATGTATTCTCCTTCGACAATTGTTGAGCGAAATAACTATTGCCTGAACGGGGTTTTTGTTCAGGCATTATTTTGTAATGACAAAATTGAAATCCTTATCAGCTCCATATTGATTTTGAGCATATATTGTAAGCACCCAATGCAGACCTTCACTCATAGAATCAACTTTAGTTGATTTTGAAAAGGATACCGACTTGATTGTCGTGTGAATCCGCGCCATAATATAGTCGTTTTGTTTTGTTACCTTACCGATGAGATTTCCGTTCGGGCCCGATGTGAAAATTGAAAATGAATTTATATTGCCTATTATACTATATTTAACAATAATGACTTGTTTTGACCTTTTGCCGTGAACTTTTTTTTCTGCAATATTTAATCTCTGGGTTGCCCATTCAGTCAGTTTTTCTCTATTTTTGATCCATAAAGCAGTCTCCGGTGATGTCGGAATACTTAAAGCTTTTTGATACCAATCTATTGATCGAAGGTAATTTTTTTCCACGCCTTTGCCATAAAAATAATAATCTCCGATCATTATTGCTGAAGCAGGCTCCTGGCTGTAATCAAACGCTTTTGTGAACCAGTTCAAAGCTTCTATATATTTGCCTTTATTATTAAAATATATGCCCATTTGATAAATGGCAAGAGGGTTGCCATTATCAGCCGATATTGTTAACCATTTTTTGTATTGTTCCTCTTTTCCTTTACTTTTTAAAATGCCGGCTTTGTATAACATGCCGAGATTGTATTGTGTTTTGCTGTATTTTCTATCAAAAAAAGATTGATTTTCAGCCAAATCATTAAAATATGATTCTCCCTTTTCAATATTTGCAGATACTATACTTCCAAGGGCTGCGATTTTTTCTTTGTTGTTTGTAATGTATGTATCAGGTAAAGCGCCCAAATATAGTTCTCCAAGAAAGATAATTGCTTCAACATGATCTTTCTTTGCGGCTGTTTTAAGATATTTGACTCCTTTTTTCAAATTATTATTATCACCATCCGATATCATCGCTATTCCCCTGTCATAATAATCTTGCGGGCTGCAATTCCAGCAGCCATCCTTAAATAGATAATAGAACATGAAAATAACATAAATACCGAGGCAAATTCCAAGAAACCACGATACAGACTTTAATTTTTTTTCCATTGTCATTTTATTAGCAACCCCCTGGCTTTGTTTGGACTTACGGTAACTGCAGGGTCAGAGTATGCGGATTTCCGTGACAATCATTACAACCGCTGAATTTTTCAAGCAATGCTTTTGAATGCGGTTCCTGCCCATGGCATTCCTGGCACATTGGAATATAGCGGTGCTTATTGGCATGGCAATTGGCACATTTAAGAAAAGCATGTTTATTCTCGCTGCCCGATAATTGGTTGCCGACATCAACATGACAACCTGTACAGATAGTATCTGCCACATCTTCGGTATAGCTGACCACCAAAGGTGAATGACTTGGGTGGCAGGTATTACACCCCATATTTTTGATAAATGGTGTATGTGTTTCAGAATGGCATTCGGTACAGGCTGGTATGTAACCATGCTTATCGTGGTGACATGAAGAGCATGCAGTGTCGGTATGCGCACTAAGGTTTTGAGTTGTTTCGGTTGCCTGATCAACATGGCACTTGCGGCAATCCTTAACTATTTTTCTAAAACTTAGACTATTTTTAGGCGCATGAGCATTTTCATGACACCGCAGGCAGTCAGGAAAATCAGCTCCATGGAATAGAACATGACAGTCAGCGCAGTCAGGAACAACGTCTTTCCAGTTTTTTCCAGGTTTATATGTATGAAATATTTCGTGACATTTCATGCAGACCATCTGATGTGCTCCGCCTTTGTCTCTGATGTCCGTAAAAACTGAAAAATGACACCTGGCACAATCATGGTTTGTGATCGGTCTGATGTTTTGCCTGTAAAACGCAGGGCCATACTCTTCAGCGACGACATTAATCAGCGAAAAAGTACTCAAGCTCAAGTATATGATCAAAGTACAACCAACAATGTTGGTGAAAAACTTTCTTCCCATTTTATGTCCCCATCTTCTATTTTGATGGTTTGCTTGTAACGGTTCAAGGTTCAGGGTTCAAGGTAAAACCTTTTTATGCTACCACTACCAGATGGGTACTTGCTTCCTATTTCCCGTCTCCTGTTTCCTATTTTCTTTTTCCTACTTAATCAATCCATGGGGATCTTGATGACATGTATGGCAATCTGAAAATTTCGCATGAATCTCGTATTTATGCGGTTTCCCATGGCATATTTTGCATTTAAGCAAATTTTTATGTTTGTTTTTATGACAATACACACATCTTAATTCATGATGTTTTGTATGACTTACTGTTGACATCTTTTTCCCAACAAGTTCATGACAGCTTAAACAAAAAGACGAGTCAATTCCTTCTCCATAGATTACTTCCAATGGCATATGGGGTTTATGACATCGCAGACAATCATTAAGGGCCATTTCCTGTGTATGGGTTTTATTGCTATGACATATAAAGCATGATGGAGATTCGCCATGCTTTACATGGCATTCATTACAGCCTAATTCGGCATGTTCGCTTGGATATGCCTTCATCTCTTTATCTGCAGCCGGATGGCAGGATGCGCAGGCCGATGTAACATTATCGGCTTTGCTCAGATCCATCTCCATTGGAGAATGAGGATGGTGGCATGACGCACAATTTTCCACCTTATAGTGTGGTTTATCCGACGGCGCATGACACAGAGAACATTTTGGAATAACATTTTTTTCGGCAGGAGGATGCTGCCTGTGGCAATCAATACATTTGACTGATTTGTGCGCTCCTCCATGATTGTCAACTGTATTTACTGTTTCATCATGACAAGCGGTGCACAGGGCAGGGGGAACTACAGCATCATACTTTATTGCTGCGGGACGATGAGGTTTATGACAAAGGAAGCAGTCCTCAGCGTTCATTTCAGGTGAATGGGTTTCATGACATTCCATACATGCAGTAGATTCGCCATGTGTTGAATGACATTTTTTGCAATCTAATTCAGAGTGCGCACTTGGATATGTATGGTTTTCTTGTCCTTCAGTTGGATGACAGGATACACAGGCCGGTTTTACATTATTAATTTTGCTCAAATCCATCTCTTTGGGGTAGTGGGGATGATGGCATTTTTTGCAGTCTTTTACAGCGTAATGAGAACTTGTATCAGGTGAATGACAAGCACTACATTCCGGAATGATATTTTTTCCCTGGGGAGGATGTTCTTCGTGACAATCAATACAGGTTACTTCTGTTTTATGTAATGCCCCACGTTCGTTTACTTCCCGTATATTGCTCGGATGGCACTTGATACAGTCACCTTCGACTAATTTAAGAAAATTGTTTTCAGCCAAAGACAAGGTGTTAGAAAAAAGCATAAACAACCAACTAATAATACTGATAAACACCTTTTTTCTCATCTGTGCCTCCGTGTATAGGGTTCTGGGTTCAAAGGTTCAAAGGTTCTGAGTTCAAAAGTTCATAAGTTCAGAAATTCAAGGTTTAAGGAATCGAAAATAAATAATCTTTACACTATATCAACGCTTGGTTTGATTTTGTAGTTCCATTCATCATTATAAGATTGCGCATTAAAACCATGCGCCATAAGCAAAATCGGCGTTCATCTAAAAAATAGAGAGTTTATTTATTTTTGATCCCTAAGATTCAGAGTTTAGGGTTCAGAGTTGGTCAGATTTTAACCCTGAACCCTGAACCCTTGAACCTAAGTAATTTTCTACTCTGCTAATGCATGAGGATTATTATGACAGTCAAGGCATAACGGGTATCGTTCATGCATTGTGGTGCCATGCAGATCGGCATCGTGGCACCCGTCACATTGCGTAACTGCCATATGTTCGCTTTCATGACATTCTATGCAGCTCATTTCAGCATGAGCTTTTTTGCTTGATGCAAGGGCATTGCCTACATTTTCATGACAGCAAGCGCAGTAGTTATTGGGAATACCATCAGCGTAATTGACTGCTTTGGGACTATGTGGTTTGTGACAAGCGAGACAATCAGCATGGGTCATTTCCTCGGCATGTGGGGTATGGCAATCCGCACAGTTATTCCATTCACGGTGAACCGTGTGACATTCAGTACAATTCAAACCGGCATGTTCACTCGGATTTGCTTCCATTTCTTTACCTTGTGCAGGGTGGCATGAAAGGCAGGCAGAAACATTGATTTCACCGAACTCCATTTCAGTGGGATAATGAGGGTAATGACAAGCATTGCAATTTTTGATGTTATAATGCGTTGCTTCTCCAGGGTCATGACACATCTCACATGTCGGAATCGGATCGTTGCCCAGTGGTGGATGTTCCAGGTGACATTCGTTGCAACCGATTGACTGGTGCAATCCGCCACGTTCGTTGATATCTTTGACAGCATATGGATGACATTTTGCACAGTCCTTATCTTCTAATGGAACTATATCAAAATCAGCCGGCTTAACCTCAACTGCCGGTGCCGGTGCTGGTTCCGGTTCAGCTTCAACAGTCGGTTCAGCTTCAACAGTCGGTTC
>JAJSZO010000090.1:6668-9875 GCA_030262795.1 Deltaproteobacteria bacterium
GTTCCGGTTTATGTTCCGCAACGGGTTCTGTTTTATGTTCCGTAGCAGGTTCTATTTTATGTTCCGCAGCAGGTTCCGGTTTATGCTTCGCCACATCTGTTTCTGCAGGAGTTGTTTTGATTATTGTTAAAAACCAGATGCCAAAAAAAATTAGCACTATTATAAAACCCATCGTAATGATACAATTCTTTTTTTCCATTTCCTATCTCCCTTTTTCACTTCTTTGTAAAATAGAGCGCTTCCTCCACAAATAAATTTTTTTATTATACTATTCATTATAATTTTTTACAATAAATTTATTTAATGCTCGAACGAAAAATTAGCAGTTTTCGTTCAGGCACTATTTAGAGACTGTTTGAAAAATAGGGAATTAAAACGAAAAAGTGTAAGAATGAGGTCAAATTTGGGGAGGAGACGTTACTTGTGCTCATGGAAAGTTGACCCATGAGAATGAGCATGCCGGTGAAAATGAACATTATCATCGAAAATGATTTTGCCATTTTTCATTGTATGAATTGAATCCGTTATTTCGGAGAGCAAATCAAATTCATGGGATATGAGAATATATGAAAGATCAAGTTCAAACAGAATTTTTTTTATCTTTGTCTGCGTTTTTTCGTCGAGACCTGTAGTCGGCTCATCAAGAAGCAGTATTGCCGGTTCCATAGCAAGGATTGTGGATAGAGAGACCAGTCTTTTTTCCCCGCCAGACAGTTTGTAGGTAACCCTGTCCTCAAATCCGGCAAGGCCAAGAAAATCCAGCGTTTTACGTGCGATATCAATAGCTTCATCACGAGATTTGCCAAAGTTTAAAGGGCCGAATGCAACGTCTTCCAGCACAGTAGGGCTGAAAAGCTGATCATCTGCATCCTGAAAAAGCAAGCCTATTTTCCGGCGTACGTTTATGAAGTCTTTTTCTTTTTTTGCGGTTTTGCCGAAAATTTCTATTTTTCCTGACACAGGTTTTAATAAGCCCATTATTATATGAAAAAGCGTAGTTTTTCCACTGCCGTTAGTGCCCATAAGACCGACTTTTTCATTTCTTGAAAACTGTAAATTTAAATTGTCAAGAACCTTAGGACCGTCAGGATAGCTAAAAGATATATCTGTCAGGTTTATTATCAGGTTGTTGCTGTCCACTCCATTACCCCCAGAAGAACAAAAACCACAATTATAAAAGCAATAGAGACGGCGTCAATTTTTTTAAAAGAAAAAATTTTAATGATGTAAAAATCGCCCTTAAAACCTCGGCACAGCATGGCATTTCGTACTCTTTGCATGCGGTCGAAACTTTTTATCAAAAGCATGCCGACTATATAAGCAAAGGTTTTATACGTATGCAAATTTGTTCCAGGCCTGAATCCTCTTATTTTTATGGCATTTATTAAGCGGATATATTCTTTATCCATGACATGAATATAACGATAAGTGAAGAAAAAAAGATGCACCAGTTTTTTGGAAATTTTTAATTCAAGCAGAGCATGTCCAAGTGTAAAGATTGGAGTTGAGGCTATGAGCGAGATCAGCATCAACATCATGGCATTAGATTTGATGCTGATGCGACAAGCATATATTAATCCTTCATGAGTTACTGTAAGCGGGCCCATGTTAAACAGGGATTTTCCTTCAATAGTAAAAGGAAGAAAAAACCAGAGGAAAAGTATCATCACATTTACCGGTACAAGACGCCTGAAAATTTCTCTTAAGGGTATTCTGGCCGTAAGAACAATACCGAGGGAAATAATAAGAGTTGACAAAAGAACCGGCAAACTGTTTAATACAGCCAAAACAATGGAGAAAAAAAACACCTCAATTATCTTAACCCTGGGATCAAGACGCTTAATCAGCGAATTGATGCTTGTTAATTCTTCAACTGCCACTATTGTGATTTTTTTTTCTGCGGCTTGTAAAATACATGGCAACGCCGACAAGGCCAAAAATATAACCTATTCCGCCTATTATTTCAGTTAGACCGTGGTCGTCTCTGTATGAATCAGCCAACATATTCATAATAGGCGACAGCTTTTTGTCCAGAGCTTCATCTATTAGTTTCTTTATTTCCTGTTTTGAAATTCTACAGGATTCAACAGGCGCAGGTAGATCAGTGTCTGAATTGATTGTCGTTGAGCTGGAGGATATTTTATAAGAATCTTTTATATCAGATTCAAGATTACTATTTTGGGTTTGAATACCTGCTGTTATTTCTTCAAGTGGTATTGTCCATTCTGCCATATGACCCATGGAAGCTTTCAGGACAACCTTAAGAGCGGTTTTTTGTGGTATCTTAAACGCAAATCTTCCTTTGTCATCTGTTTTTCCTTCGAGAAGTTTGTTTTCATCCAAATCGTAAACAATTACAGAAGCTCCTTTTGCTCTTTTGCCCCCGCTGAACTTGCTTTGAGTATAAACAGTGTCACCTTCAATCCAGGCAAATATTGTTATTTTGTGGGCAAATGCCGGTGTGTCAGAAAAAATAAAAAGGCTCAGGAAGAAAAGATATACAAGCGGTCGTCTGCAATCAGGCATAGTAACCCTCCAGAAGTTCCGGCCTGACTTTTTTTAAAAACAGAGCACAGATTGCGGTCAATATGCCTTCGAGCAGCATTACAGGAAGATGTGCCACAACCAGCAGTTTTGCTGCGAGCAGGAATGCTTCACCATTTAGATACAGGGAAAATCCAACCAGCATTCCTGCAAAAAGAACAGCGCAGGAACCTGCTGCAAATGCTGTAATTATAAATATCAGCCGGCCTGAGCTTTTTTTTACTCCCCAGCCAAACAGATAGTAGCTTGTTACAGCAGGAAGAGCCATGTTAAGTGTGTTAATACCAAGGGTGGTAATTCCTCCGAACTGGAAAAGAAGCGCTTGAAGTGCCAGGCCGACCAGTATGGCCGGAAATGCTTTCCAGCCCAGAATTAGTCCCAGTATACCATTCAAAACAAGATGTACGGAAGCAGGTCCAATCGGCAGATGTATAAGGGAAGCAACAAAAAAACCTGCTGTAAGGATACCAATATACGGAATTTCTTCGTAATCTATATTTTTCAGCCCAATTCCAACGCCGATTGCTGTAAGGGCTGCGCCCCCAGTCAGAATGGCCGGAGACAATACACCTTCAGAGATATGCATGTTTGTGAGGGGTTACGGTTGTTGGTTTACAGTTCACGGTTTGCGGTTTACGGTTCAACTGTTTACGGTTCAACTGT
>JAJSZO010000091.1 GCA_030262795.1 Deltaproteobacteria bacterium
ACCCTTATGCATACCCGGGGCTCGAAGACCGGGTTCTGCTCCTCCTCGTGCCGATGAGTGTGGCGCTCCTGTACCTGTATCTCGGCGACGAAGAGACACGGCGCCGCATCTTCGGAGCCGGGGGGCGGGTGGCAGGGATGTTTCGTGGCAGCAGGTGCGGGAGGTTCTGTGGGGATGTGTGGCAGAGAGCGCCGCCACAGATCAAGGCACGGGCTTCGGATGGGGCGGGTGTGCTCTGCATGTACCTACGGAGGGTGTGCTGGTATCTGATAGAGGAACCCGGGAAGGCGGCTTCTTATGTTTTTCTTGGGCTGCTTCTACTCGTGGCGGCGGAGGCGGTTGTCCCGCAGATCTCGCTTGGGTGGGCGAAGACGCCGCTGATGATCGCTACGGTTGCGTTGGGTGTAGTTACTTTTTACCTGAACAGGGAAAGGATTGGGGCAGAAAGTGAACTTGAAAAAGGGCAGGAAGAGCTAGCAGAAAGGAACAGAGAAGAAGAGTTTGATAAGAAGTTTGCTTTTTTGACAGGATTAAATCTGGATTATGTGATTTCGGAGAATTGGAGCAAAAAGAATTATTTTGTTTCGGTATTTCGAGCATTAATTGCTCTATTTGTCTGGATTGTGAGGTTGCCATATAGTTCGGTCAGATGGATGTATAAAGAGGGTTGGTGGTATAGTGTTGGACTGATTGCTATCATTTTAATATTATCGGTAATTCAATTATCAATTATTGGTAATTATTATTTTTGGACTGATGAAGTTTTTAGTTTCACTGCTGGGAAAATGATTCTTGAAAAGGGCGAACCATTATATAATTCTGGGCTCTATTATGGGAGAGCACCTATTTATCATACATTAATGGCATATTCTATGCGTATTTTTGGTGTTGATGAATTTGGCAGCAGAGTGATCAATGTTTTTTTTAATGTTTTAAGTGCATCTGCAATATACTTTATAATAAGCAAAAGATCAAAAACATTTGCACTACTCGGTTCGGCACTTTTTTTAACGTCAAACTTAATGATTGCAATGACAATTGAAACAAGGTTTTATACAATGCTTAGTTTTCTCTATTTGATGTCTGCAATTTCTTTTTACTATGCTTTTTTAGATAAAGAAAAAGCAGAAAAGAAAATTATAATAAATAATTATATTTTAGATTTTAATTTAAAGTGGTTACTTACATTCTTATTATTTTTCTATTTAGCATACGATACACATAATTTCTTTTTCCTACTCATTTTTGGAATGTGTTTATATTCTTTTTACCAATTGATATCTCAAAAACCAAACCTAAAAAATATATTATTATTTATATTAATGACACTTTTAATTTTTGCAGGTTCATATTATTTAACAGGCACCTTTGACTTAAAGTTTTCTTATTTCGAAGCGGGTACACCAGCTTGGGCAAGAAATAGTCCAATTAATACTTCATATTACACTGATATGCTCAAAGAAAACATAAAGGTATATGGTTTAATCTTAATTTTATCTGCGATTTCTCTTTTAAGTAGAAGAGATAACTTTAACAATTATTTGTTATTAATTATTATTACCTCTTTATTCTTTATTAGCAATCAGAGAGGATTACAAGAACGATACCTGTTTTTTTTAATACCGATTATTTTCTTATTTATAACAATTAATTTAAATAAAGTATATACTTTATTTCAAAACAAGAGAGTTTCTAAAATTTTAATAGTATTGATTTTTTCCTTGTTTTTGTTTAGTCATTCTTTATTGTACTATAACGAAATTACAGATAATAGCTGTCAAAATGAACCATGTCTATCACCTTACAAAAAAATGCAATTTTATGAAGCAATGAATTATATTAATAAAATCAGAGATGATCATTTACTAGTTGCAGATTTCCATGCAGTTCATACACTTAAAGCATATAATTACGATGTAGCCTATATTTTAATATCTGAAAAAAAGATGCCTCATTTATTAAAAAATGGCATTGAAATTGATGGAACAATTCATGATGAATATTTTAATGTGCCCTTTTTAATTCAAGAAAGTGAAGAATATGAAACGATTATAAATAAGAAAACGATTATTATTTTAAGAGATGAGTCTATATTACCAAGAAAAGTCAATTTGATAAAAATACAGGATTTTGAAAAACCCACGATATATGTAAATTTCAGCGGAAAATAATTTTCCGGATGCCGTTAACAATATTTGTCCCTGTTTCTCACTTCTTTAATTTCATTTTTTTCATATAGATGTTTTTAGTTCTCGTATACAGATATAATTATTGAAATTTTTTGATTTTTTATAAAACCCCAATCCACATTTTTTTCTTAGATTCCAGTCAAAAGATTGTTCGTGTATATCGGGAAAAGTTGTTTCTATAAAAGCAATACTTGTAAGCCTGAACCAGATTGAAAACAGATCACTTTCATCTGTTTTTAGTTTCATAGTTTCTAACCCAGAGTACTTCCAATAAATATCATTTTTAGATATATTATATACTATCTTCTTTATTTTTGATATCCCATTGGATATAATATCATATTTATTGCAAAATATTTTAAAATTTATAATATAAATAAAATCATTTAGGTTCAGATTGTTTCGCTTAGCCCAACAGAAACCACCATCTTCATTTTGATTACTCAACAGTGAATTATATGCAGCTTGCAATGATTTTTTTAATTTACTGGTATTGTGATCTGAATAGAAGGTAGCTCTACAAAGCAAATCAATAGCATCTAAGTCGTCACAGCTCCCACCTCCACCTTCATAATTAAACAGTCCGTCATGATTTTGTATTGCCAATGTTGAATCAATTATTTTTTCAACATAATTAGGTTCGATGTCTAAATAGGTATAAAAGAAAACGAAATGATACGCTCCAGCCATTTGATTATGGAGTGTCACTTTATTTCTAAGATTCCAGTATCCATTTTTAGAATCTTGAGCCTTATTTAATAAATCAATTATAATAGTAATATATTTTTTATTTTTATTTTCATCTTCATAAATTAAACAATCTAAAATAAACATTATTGAATTACTGACAAGCCACGGATTTTTCCAATTCAAGCCATAAAACCATTTTTCCAAATATTTTTCATCTTTATACCTATTAAGAAAAATATAGTTATGTTGGGGTTTCTTATTTAATGTTGAAAGAGCAAGTTGTGCAAAATCTGTTAATTGCAAAAAGATATATTCTTGATTATGAGTGGCATTATCTTTGGGAATCACAGTTTGATCTATAAAATAACCAGTTTCTTTATCCTGATAACTCTGAATATATTTCGCTACTTTATCTTTATCTTGAAAATTATCTAATTTATTAATTAAATCCAAACACATAATTCCAAAACAAGTAGAATAAAGATTACTTATTCTATTGGCAGGAGAATAACTGAATGAACCGTTATTGTTATACAAATTCAGAACAAAATTATTTACATCTTTCATTATATCTGACCTATTTTGTGTTTATAGTAAAATGTTTGAAAAATTATGTTTATTGAATGTATCGCCAGTGTAACCCAAAATACCCCTGTGAAGCCAATCAAGTTAATAAATATAATGTCTAGAATAACATTTAAAACACCACCCAACAATGTAGTTACTGCAATTATCTTAGCAAATCCCGTCGCAACGATAAAACTTTGAGTTTGAAATACACCCCATATCTTAGCAGGTATTAAAAAGCTCAATATGAATATTGCTATAAGCATTTCTTCAACATAATATTCAGATAAAAATATTTTTATTATTTGAGGAAATATAAAATAAAATAATCCCGCTATTAGAATTGCTATAGGAATTATTAATTTCATAAAAAAGTAAAGCTTTTTTCTGACTTTTGAATAATCTTTTCTTGAGAAATAAGCCGTAATATTTGGTGCAATCACTTGTCCCAACAAAGCAAAAGGAAGAAACATTAGTATGAATCCCTGATTTACCAATTCATAATACCCAATCTCCTCGACATATCCATAGTGGCCCAGAACAATAATATCAACTCTTGAATACAAAAAGTAACCAATACTGGAAATCCCAATAACCAAAGAATAATTAAAAATAGTTTTCACCAGCTGCTTATCAATCTGAATGTGTAAATTTCCATATACAAAAAATAATGCCAGTACTAAAACCAGATAAAATAAGCTCTGTGAAATTAAAGCTCCAATTAAACCATAATTATTGACCAATAAGTAAACAAAGATAATAGAAACAAAACCAACAGACAAAGATATTATTGCTAATTCTTTAAATCTTTTTAACCCTCTGAAGATCCCATCATATAGAGAACTAATTGGTGTTAAAAATAACATGGGTAAAACATACAGCATATAAACATATTTTTTATTAAGGAAGTAACTTCCAGATAGTATAGTTAATAAAGTTACAATAACACCCAATCCCATTATTATTATCAAAGAATTGAATAAGATTAATTTTAACTTGCTTTTATCTGTTGCATTATATTCCGCAACATATTTTGATGTTGCAGATGAGATGCCGAAATCACAAAATATGATTAAGAGATAGATAATTGCCAAGATATAATTATAAATACCAAAATCATAGGGCGTGAGAAGTTTTGCACATAATATAAATATAAAGAAAGTAATTCCCTGCTTTCCGAATATTTGCAAAGCTCTCCATGTAAAATTATGGATTGTTTCTTTATGTTTGAGGTAGTTGTGTTTTATGAAGGTCTTCATTTCATTCAAACCTATGTGGTTTTTTGGGGTTTTCCATCGATTTAATCGCCATAACAAAATCTCCTATAAACCTTATACACGGATGGAAAACCGATGCAGATTGAGTAAGGGAGACTATCGATATATGATACGCTTTCTAACTTTTTGTATTCGAAGAGAACCCTCCTAGCACTGTTAGGGTCTTTACCCTTCAAGTGAATCTCCATGTTTAATTCTAAAAAAACTTTTTTAGGATCGTTACCTTCCATTCCCAATATTTCCAATGGATCAAATTCACCATATTTGTCTTTTCCAGTTTTTATTCTCTGTCTATAAAACGTTCTTGCCTTTTTTGCAAACAAAACTTGTTTATTTTTTTTAAGAGTGCATGTATTACTGGGAACTGTTCTATATTCTATAAGCTTTTCTTCTAAGTTATCCAATTTCAACCCTTTTGTAAGTAAGTTTAGATAGAAATCATAGTCTTGTGAATATCTGAATTTATCACGATAAGTAAAACCATGGTTTCTAAACATAATCGAGCTGTGTATTATGCAATTTCCTTTCCTTAATCTCTTCTTGACTTTCTCACAACCTACAATCACTCTACCGTTATCTCGTAGTATATTTCCTTTTTCATCTATATCAATTCCACTTGTTCCACACAAAAAAACATTTTTAGTTTTTTCTAACAAACGATATTGCTTCCCCAGTCGCTCCGGCAAAGAAACATCGTCAGCATCCTGTCTTGCAATGTAACTGCCTTTTGCTTCATTCAATGCTTCGTTCAGAGATTTCGTTAAACCAATATTTTTCTCGTTGTTTAGCAAGATGATTCGTTCATCTCTTTTTTGGTATTTTTTTATTATTTCTAAAGATCGGTCTGTTGAGGCGTCATTAACAATAATAAATTCAAAATCTCTGGAACTTTGATCTAAAATAGATTGGATACTTTGATCTAAGTATTTTTCGGAATTGTATACCGACATTATTACTGAAATTTCTGAGTTTTTTTCCATTTTAACCAAACCTATATGACAATTCTAAAATTGGTAGAATCATCCTTACAAGATGCGTGTAATCCATTGATGATGGAAAGCATATCCCCTTCAGAGCTCTTCATAAATCCCCCTTAATTTAATTAAATAATCATGCAAAGAATATTTTTTAGCATTTTCTAATCCATTTTCAATTAAATCCCTTCTTAACTTTTCATCATCATAAAGCAGTTCAACTTTTTTGGCTAGGTCTCTTCCATCCCCCTGCTCAAATAGCAAACCATTTTCTCCATTTTTTATTAATTCATTAAATGCAACGATATTACTTGCAATTATTGGAATACCTACAGCTTGAGTTTCATAGAAAATCATCGGACTAGCTTCAGATTCAGATGGAGCAGCTAAGCAATCAATCATACTATAAACTTCTAATGGTTCAGCATATCCTAAAAAAATAAGCTTGTCTTGCAGATTTAACTTTTTGCACAGTCTCTCTAAATTTTTTCGCTCTACCCCATCACCGGCGATTACCACCTTAAAGTTTGGAATGGTTATATATTGAATGGCATTCACTAAACATTCACAACCTTTAACTTTGTTTAACCTACCCACAAAACCAAGAATAAAATCGTTTTTTTCGATCTCGATTTTACCTCTTTGTTTATTTCTGTCGTATCCTTTGAGAACTTCCCGGTTAAACTTCTCCAAAACAACAAAGTTGCGAAGGACTTTTATTCTATCATCAGGTATTTTCATGTCTTCAATTAATTTTGTCTTTATTGATTTTGAAACTGCAATAAACAAATTTATTTTTTTCCAAAATAATTTAAGTAATATTCCATAATATTTTTTTTCCTGAAAAACGGCACCATGTTCATGCTGTATAATTCTTAGTTGGGGATTGAAAAAAAGTTTGTACATAATAGAATATATCATGGACTTATTTTGATGAGAGTGAATAATACTAATATTGTTACTTCTAATAATCTCAATAAGTTTCAAGAAAGATAAAAAATTTAGTTTTAGTTTTGAATTATAATAAAAATAGTTGTTTTCATCACTTTGTTTGTCTTCAAGGTTCCTTAAACAATAAAATAACATTTCTGGATTTTTAATGCTCGTTGAATATACCCCATCAATGACGGTTTTAACTCCACCAATCCCATTCTTATCGTAAATGTGCAAGATTTTCATTTTTTTCATATCAACCACATACCGAGCTGATAAATGCAGATAGTTCATTATTAAATTTCATTTGTTTAGCTATATTCGATTTTACATTGTTTTCTAGTCGCACTCTAAAATTAGTATTCTCAGTCATCTTCTTTAACCCTTCATATAACGATTCAGTTGTCATATCAACTATGTAACATGTTTTATTATGTTCCATCAGTTTATGATTGCACGATAAATTTGTAGCTAAAATTGTTTTGCCACAAGAAAAATAATGCAACGCCTTTAAACCCGGAGGTCCATCAATAATTCTCGGTAAAATGCAAAACAAAGAATTTTTAATAACATAATTTGTTTTTTCCAATGAAATGATGCCAGTCAAAATAACATCCTCTTCTAAACCTAACTTTTTTATTAACATTTGTATTACATAGGAGATATCACCTACTAATACTAATTTTACATCTCGTTTATCATCTTTTTTAAATTCTCTAAAAGATTCTATTAATAGTTCCAATCCCTGATATTTTTTAGAATTACCAGAATAAACGATATACTCACTTTTCAAATTAAATAGTTCTTCCACAATTTCTTCATCCGCCGGAAAGCTATCTGGCAAACTTATTGTTTTTTTATCTGGGTATCTTTTTTTGATTCTTTCTTCTTCATAATGCCATTCTGTGATAACACCATCTGTATATTTTTCTAAAACCACATCAAAAACTTTAAACATTTTAAGAATTAATCGGTTTTTGATATAAGGCTTTAGAGTTTCATAAAATGGGTTATACATAGAATATATATACTTTTTTCTAAAGACTTTTGCCAAAATTAAACCAATAAATCCCCCTTCACAATCTTCTCCTTGAATGTACCAGATCCTTTTTCTATTCATAAGCAAATAAAAAAAAGAGTTCAATAATAAAAGGATATCTGCATAAATTTTACTTAAAGAAGGCCCTGCACTAGTTTTTTTGTAAAAAGGTATGTTTGCTCGTATGATATTTATATTTGGGATTTTAATGTCGTTGCCAACGGGGTATGTCATTAAATCAACCATGTATCCTACACTCCCTAAAGTAACCAGATTTGATCTTACTCTTATTGAAGATCCTTTCTCTAAATAGAATGGAGTTGCAAGTACCCCAAGGATTATTTTAGTATTTTCCATACCTTCACTATCCTCTAATAGCCAGACATGAGTTCTCGCGAATGCTTACACTATCCTCCACCTTCGAGTTTCTCAAATCCTTCACATCTGGCTTGAACGCAGCACCCAGCACAAGAACCCTTGCCCCTTTGATGGGCAGGTCATTCCGTATCATGTCCTTGATTATCCGGGATGTCCCATATCCAGCCATCTCATCATTGATCCACCTCCCTGCTAAAATCATCTCAGGATAGTGACCTGCAGCAGTTGCCATGTGAGCAAGGTAATAGGGATCCACGCTGATACAGTGCCCCCCAACCAAGCCGGGATGAAAATTTAGGAAGTTCCATTTTGTCTTAGCTGCTTTTAAAACTTCTTCGGTCTCTATTCCAATCTTATCAAAGATCATCTTCAACTCGTTCATCAGAGCTATATTTATATCTCTCTGGATATTCTCAATCACTTTTGCAGCTTCAGCCACTTTTATCGAGGGTGCTTTGTACACCCCCGCCTTGATTATGGATCCGTAGACCTCTACAATGGTTTCAAGTGAATCTTCATCACAGCCAGATACAACCTTTACTATCCCGGTTATTGTATGCTCCTTATCTCCAGGATTAATTCTTTCAGGAGGATAACCGACTTTAAAATCTTTCATATACTGAAAACCGCTCTCCCATTCTATGATTGGCACGCAGATATCCTCGGTAACTCTTGGATAAACGGTTGATTCAAATACAATGATGGATCCTTTAGACAGATTCCTGTCCACTGTTTCAGCGGCTTTTTTCAGAATGTTTAGGTCTGGTTTCTTACCCTCGTCAATGGGGGTTGGAACTGCTACGATTACGAAATTCGATTTTGAAATTGCTGATGGATCGAAAGTGAAATCTATTTTCACCATCCTTAGTTCCGAATCTGAGACCTCTCCGGTATAATCATGTCCCTCTTTTAATTGTTTTATTCTTTCTTTACTTATGTCATATCCAGTAACTTGCATTTTTTTTCCAAATTCCACAGCTAATGGAAGCCCGACATAGTCCAATCCAACAATACACATGCTTCTATTAATATATCTAATCTCGCTCCCGGTCACATCTGCTTCTTGAAAAATCCCTTTCTCATCGATAGCCGTTGAATCATCCGGCGCGGTTTTGCCATTTATTCCGGACATCTTTCCCCCCCCTTCTTGCCATCTCGTTCTATCTTTCGCAGGGCTAACATACTTTTTTCCATCCCACTATATCCTACCAGATCTCGCCATGACCCGATATATTCCCGGTCCCCCCTCGCCCCCTTCGGCACAACCACCCCGTTCCCGTCCAGAAGTTCGGTTGTCCCGCCGGTATCGGTAACGATAACAGACAAGCCAGACGCCATCGCCTCAAGCAAAGCATTGCTCATACCCTCATTTTGTGACGGCAGGACAAAGAGATCGCTCTTTCGATATATCTCTCCGATACTATCATGATTCACATAACCTTTGAACATCACCCTATCAGAAACGCCCAGATCCTTTGCCAGTTCTTTCAACTCCTCTTCGCAGTTTCCATCTCCGATCAGTGTCAGTTCAACCGGATCATTCTTTAACCTGCCGACCGCCTCTATCAAAAACCGTATCCCCTTC
>JAJSZO010000092.1 GCA_030262795.1 Deltaproteobacteria bacterium
GTGATGAGTATGCTGTGTGGTGAAATGGGGCTGGATCCTGTAGCCACAGGAGGAAATTTTGCAACGCTGATGGAATTGGTTGAGAAAAAAGCAGTCACTCCCGAGGAACTCAAAATAGATATTTCATTTGGCAATGCTGATTCCATGATTGAAGCAATACGGTTGATTTCAACAAAAAAGGGTTATGCCAGAAGACTTGGTCAGGGAGGAATGGCAATCTCCGAGTCTTTTAATATGCCGGAAATTTTTATGGGTGTAAAAGGTCTTTCTCTATCTCCTTTTGATCCCCGGGCTATTCAGGGAATGGGGCTCCATTTTGCCACATGTAATTATGGGCCGCATCATTTATATGGCTATACTTTTATTGATGAACTTCTCAATGTTCATGAGAACCTTGATCCATTAGAGACTCAAGGCAAAGCATCATTAGTAAAGAGCTATCAGGATAGTTCTGCTGTTGTGGATTCACTTGGTTTATGTAACTGGCCTTTGATGGGGTTAAAATTTAATAATTATGTTCCCATGGTAAATAGCTGCCTGGGGACAAATTATAAGGCCGATGATCTGTTATCTATAGGTGAAAGAATCTGGAATATGGAGCGCATATTTAACATGAAAGCCGGCTTCAATAAGGGCAATGACACTCTTCCTGAACGTTTTTTTAAAGAACCGATTCCGGATGGACCTGCTGAAGGCCAAATCAGTCATGTTAAGGAAATGCTTCCGGAATATTATCAATTAAGAGGATGGAGTGAGCAGGGGGAGCCTCTCTATGAGAAATTACAGGCGCTTGGACTGGAGGAATAATAATGCCGAGAATAAAGATAGATCATGCCAAATGCACTGGTTGCAGGCATTGTGAGGTTGCATGTTCACTCAATCATGTGGTTAATACAGTAAATCCAAGGCGGGCACGCATAAGAGTGATGAGAGATGGTAACAGATATTATCCTGTGATAGCAGGTCCTTTTGTGGATGCCGCATGTACTTCTAAACAGTATATTGTTATTGGTGATCAAACATATGACATGTGCGCATTCTGCAGAGCATCATGCCCGCAAAAACCTTATTTTATTGAAGCTGAAACAGGAATTCCCTTAAAGTGTGATTTCTGCGGTATACCACCGAGCCCATCTTGTGTAAGGTGGTGTAATACCGGGGCGCTGGAACTGGTAGAAGATTAAACAAATGAAAAACAATAATAGAGATAACAAGCTTGTTGGCGCTGTGATGGTTGTTGGCGGTGGAATTACCGGAATACAGGCAGCCATGGATTTGTATGAAGCCGGTTATTATGTTTATCTGGTTGAACGGTCATCAGCCATAGGCGGAATCATGGCCGGTCTGGATAAGACATTTCCTACCAATGACTGTGCTATCTGAATACTTGCGCCTAAGCTGGTGGAGGCCGGTCGGTCTCCCAATATAAAAATTATTACAAATGCAGAAATTAAAGAAGTTTCCGGTATTGCAGGAAATTTTTTTGTAAAAATTTTATGTTCTCCCCGTTATGTAGATACAACAAAATGCACTAATTGTGGTGTTTGTGCCCAATACTGCCCTGTTACCATCCCGGATCCTCATAACCGGAATTTATCACTCAGAAAAGCCATTGATATTCAATATACCCAGGCTGTTCCTTCATCTTATTCCGTTAATCCTGATTATTGCCTGTTTCTGAATAGAAAAGAATGTAAGCAATGCACACGAGCCTGTCAGACCGGAGCCATTAATTTTGATCAAAAACCAGAGGTATCCGAGTATCACGTTGGTTCTATAATTATGGCTACAGGTTTTAATGAATGTGATGCAGGTAGTATAGAGTCATACGGTTATAAGGATTCTCCAAATATTGTAACGGGCCTTGAATTTGAGCGTATATCAAGCGCTTCCGGACCTTACATGGGAAAGATTTTAAGACCATCTGATTTGAAAAAGCCAAAGAAGATTGCTTTTATTCAATGCGCTGGTTCCCGCACACAAATATCAGGAAAAAGCTACTGTTCTTCGGTTTGCTGTAAATATGCCGTTAAGGATGCCATAGTTGCACTTGAGCATGAACCGGATCTGGATATTACAATATTCTTTATGGATATGAGGCTGTATGGCAAAGGCTTTGAGACTTTCTATGAAAGAGCAAGAAAAAGCGGTGTAACTTTTATCCGTTCCAGGGTTCCTGAGATTAAACATGATAAAAATACTGAAGATCTTGTAATAGAATATATTAAAGAAGATGGAACCCTGCATCATGATACATTCAATCTCATTGTACTCCCAATGGGCCTGGAACCACATAAAGAAAATTATTCTCTGGCAAAGGCTGCCGGCATTAAGCTGAACACCCATGGTTTTTTTCAGGCAGGTCTTTTTAACCCTCTTAACACTATTAGAGAAGGTATTTATGTTGCAGGTGGATGTAAAGGGCCGATGCCCCTGCCTGACAGCGTTATGCAGGCAAGCGGGGCAGCAGTTTGTGCTTCGGAACTGCTGAAAAAGTCACGTGGCACGCTGATCTCTGAAAAAACATTTGTTGAAGAAATATCTATTGACCGGGAAGATTTGAGAATAGGGGTTTTTGTATGCAATTGCGGGAAGAATATTGGTGGAGTTGTGGATGTCGCTGGCGTTAAAAAATATGCTGAGACACTTCCCGGCGTTGCAATCAGTACTGATAATGTTTATTCCTGCTCAGAAGATACACAGGCTTTGATAAAGGAAACTGTCATTAATGAAAAGCTTAACCGCGTTGTTGTTGCAGCATGTACTCCCAGAACACATGAACCGTTATTTCAAACAACTATAAGGGAAGCAGGATTAAATAAATGCCTTTTTGAAATGGTTAATATCCGCGATCAGTGTTCCTGGGTGCATGCATATGAGAAAGAAGAGGCAACTCAAAAGGCAAAAGATCTTATTCGCATGGCTGTTGCAAAGGCCAGGCTGATTCAACCCCTTGCCGAGCCTGTTATAGAGATTATCCCAAAGGCATTGGTTATTGGCGGAGGACTTGCCGGTATGACTGCCGCATTATCTTTGGCAGAGCAGGGATTTGAATGTCATCTGATTGAAAAAACATCCGTATTGGGAGGCAATCTTCGCAACATTCATTATACCTCAGAGGGCGAAGATCCAAAGTTATATTTAAACGAGCTTATTGATAAGGTAAACAACCACAATCTTATTAATGTTATTACAGAATCCGAGGTGGAAAGCGTCAATGGATTTGTGGGTAATTTTCACACAGTTATAACAAAAAGCGCAGATCATGGACCTGATCGTGAAGAGTTGAAACATGGAATCATCATTCTTGCAAATGGTGCAGCAGTTTATGAGCCTGATGAATATTTGTATGGAAAGAGCGAGAATGTTTTACTCCAGCATGTATTGGAAGAAAGGATTGCTTCCGGCAAATTTATACCGGCCAAAGAAGATTCAATTGTTATGATTCAATGCGTTGGTTCACGTGATGACAATCATTCATATTGCAGCAGTATCTGTTGCAGTATGGCTGTTAAAAATGCCTTAAAAATTAAAGAAATAAATCCTGCGACCAATGTTTACATCCTGTACCGTGACATAATGCTATATGGTTTTCATGAGGATTTCTATAAAGATGCCAGAGATAGAGGAGTTGTCTTCATTAGATATGACATAAAACATAAGCCGGATGTTACAGAAATTGACGGCGGGGTTTGTGTAACTGTCAGGGATCCAATCATAAATAAGGATGTTGTTATAGACGCCAAGATTTTAGCTTTAAGCACTGCAATCATTCCAGGGAAAGATGAGAAATTAGAAAAAGCTTTACCTGTAACTAAATCAGCAGAGGGTTTCTTTTTGGAGTCACATGTACAATTAAAGCCGGTGGACTCATATGTTGACGGGATTTATATCTGTGGTATGTCCCAATTCCCCAAGCCGATTGATGAATCAATTTTTCAGGCCAAGGCGGCAGCATCTCAGGCTTCTATTTTGCTTGCACGAGGATATGTGAAGACCGAACCCATCGTATCTTCCTGTGATACAGATAAGTGTATCGGCTGTGGCATTTGCGAGTATTTCTGTCCATATAATGCAATAAAAATGATTAGAATTAACAAGAAAAGGAAGGCAAAGATTGTTGTGGCAGCATGTAAAGGGTGTGGTGTTTGTTCATCATATTGTCCTGCAAGAGCTATAAGTATGGGTAAATTTACAGATGAGCAGATTTTAGCTCAAATTAAGGCATTTGGGGATAAAATTTAGGAATTTAGGAATAAAATTATGGCAAACGAACCCAAAATACTTGGCTTCTTATGTAACTGGTGCTGTTATGCGGCGGCAGATTCAGCAGGTGTAGCAAGATTCCAGTATCCTCCTAATATAAGAGTGATCAGGGTGATGTGCACCGGAAGGATAGATCCTGTTTTTATACTTGAAGGATTTATTAATGGAGCTGATGGCATATTTGTTGGCGGGTGACATCCGGGCGAGTGCCATTACCGGTCTGGTAATTATGAAATCATAAACAAAATTGCATTTATAAGAATGATACTTAAGAGCCTGAAAATTAATACAGACAGAGTTGCTCTTGAATGGGCGTCCGCTGCTGAAGGCCCTGTTTTTGTTAAGTTGATTACTGAATTTACTAATAAAATAAAAGATATTGGGACGTTGGGTTCCAGCGAAGGCCTTAATCGTGAAGAACTGATGCGTAAAATGAAAGCCGCAAGTATGGCTGTAAAAGGTATGAAACTAAGGATGGCCTTTGCAAAACAGGCAAAACAGATGAAAAAAGATAAAGCATATGGTCATCTGCCGTCAAAAGAAAAGCTATTGACGGTTTTGATAAATGAAATGGCTCGGTATGAGAAATTATGTGAAACATGACATTATGGAAAAAGTTCTTTTACAAAAAGCAGATTCCGGATTCAAAGACGAGATCGCTCAAAAAATAGGCATAGAAGAAATTAAACCCTGCTATACATGCGGTTCATGCACAGGGGTTTGCCCTGTGCGGAAAGTAATAGAGGATTTCGATCCGCGGCGTATTATACATATGATAATTCTGGGAATGAGAGAAGAAGTTCTTTCATCGGATCTAATCTGGTTCTGCTGTCTTTGTAATTCTTGTTATTTTGTTTGTCCGCAAGGAATACGATTTAGCAGGATAGCCGCAGAACTACAGAAAATGGCGTTATCTGAGAAATATGTTGATGAAAACTTCTTAAAAAGACTGGAACCTGTTAATGATTTTTTGCAGGATTTATGCCGGGTAACGATGTTTAAGAAGGTAAATGAAGGTTTTCGGGGTACACACACAATGCCTTGCTGGCAGAAAGATACAGTGAAAAACGGTTAACAGTTTACGGTTCACGGTTAACAGTTCACGGTTTATATATGGTTTTTGAAAAAATTGATCGCATTTTAGAAGAACATGAATACAAGCATTCAGCAGTAATCAGTATTATGCAGGATGTTCAGGGTATTGAAAATTATCTTCCTGAAGATACTCTTCGTTATATCTCTGAAAAGCTGGAGCTGAATCTGACAAGGATTTTTGACATTGCCACATTTTACAAGACCTTCAGCTTAACACCGAGGGGACGTCATACAATCAGGGTTTGCAGTGGTACAGCATGCCATCTTGGTGGTGCTGTGAAAAATCTGGAGCAAATTCAAAGGACAATAAATATTCAGGAAGGGGAAACTACAGATGATCGTATGTTTTCTCTTGAGACTGTTAACTGCCTCGGTGCATGTGCCCTGGCTCCCGTGATGGTAATTGACGAAGATTACTATGATGCAGTTAATCCTGGGAAGATAGAAAAAATTTTATCCCCATATCGTTTAGAACCAGAGGTGTAACAGGTTGAAACAAATCAAAACCATATCAGATCTTGAAGATTTAAGAAAATCCATTCTTAAGCAAAGAGACCCTGAGAAAATTACTATCAGGATGTGTCTCAGCACTGGATGCAGAGCAAAAAAATCGATCAAGGTTATTTCCGCTTTGGAGGATGAGTTAAATAATCAAGGTTTTCAGGGAAAGGTAGAAATTAAAAGAACCGGATGTCATGGCTTTTGTGAAATGGGCCCTATTATGGTGATAGAGCCGGCAAATATTTTCTATCGTCAAGTTACATCCGGAGATATAGCGGATATAGTTTCCGAGACAATTTTAAAAGGCAATATTGTTAAACGACTTTTGTGGAAAGACGCCGGAACAAAGGAATATACAAAAACAGAACGAGAACTTCCTTTATATAAAAAACAAAAAAAACATCTATCTTATAACAGCGGCAAGATAGATCCAACGGATATTGAAGACTATATTGCAGCAGATGGATATTCTGCTTTGTGTAAAGCCTTAAGTGCTATGACTCCGGCAGAAATAGTGGAAACAGTTGCTGCCTCAGGATTACGGGGCAGGGGAGGGGGAGGATTTCCAACAGGTCTTAAATGGAGGATATGCAGTACTGCCCCAAGTGATATTAAGTATATTATTGCCAATGGTGACGAAGGTGATCCCGGAGCTTTTATGGACCGCAGCCTGATGGAAGGTGATCCGCATCGTATTATTGAAGGCATGATAATAGCTGCTTTTGCAATAGGGGCAGGTCAGGGATTTCTTTATGTAAGGGAAGAATATCCTATAGCAATAGAGCATTTGTCCCTGGCTATACAAAAGGCCAAAGAATATGGGCTGCTGGGAAACAATATTTTGGGCAAAGGATTTGATTTCAATATAGCGATAAATAAAGGAGCTGGTGCCTTTGTATGTGGTGAAGAAACAGCACTTATAATTTCAATTGAAGGTAAAAGCGGCACACCACGATCAAGACCTCCTTATCCTGCTTTTGAGGGATTATGGGAAAAACCTACAATTATAAATAACGTAGAAACTTTGGGAAATATACCACAGATTATTTTAAAGGGCGCTGATTGGTATTCGAATATTGGAACAAGCACCAGTAAGGGTACCAAGATATTTTCTCTGGTGGGGAAGGTTAGAAATACCGGTTTGGTAGAAGTTGAGATGGGAATGACCCTTAGAGAAATAATTTTTGATATAGGAGGAGGAATCAGAAAAAACAGACAATTTAAGGCGGTTCAAACAGGTGGTCCTTCCGGAGGCTGCATTCCAATCAGTAAGATAGATATGCCGGTTGATTACGACAGCCTTAGAGAAGCCGGGGCCATCATGGGCTCTGGTGGTATGATCGTTATGGACGAAACATCCTGTATGGTGGATATAGCCAGATATTTTCTTAACTTTTTGTTGTTTGAATCATGCGGCAAATGCGTTCCATGTAGAGAAGGCTTGAAACAGATGCATCATATTCTGACAAATATTTGCGAAGGGAATGGAGAAAAAGGAGATATCAAGGCTCTTACCGAACTTGGCCATTTTATGATTTCGACTTCTTTGTGCGGTCTTGGCGCAACTGCGCCCAATCCTGTTCTAAGTACTCTGCGCTATTTTCATGATGAATACGTTGCTCATATTTATGATAAAAAATGTTTGGCTGGTGTTTGTAAGAATCTTTTTGAATACATGATTGACGAAACATTATGTAACGGTTGTACGCTATGCAAGATTAGATGCCCTGAAAAAGCGATTTCAGGTGAAAAGAAAAAACCACACAGAATAGATACAGCAAAATGTATTAAATGCGGAATTTGTTATAATTCATGTAAAAAACAGGCTGTTATAGTGATATAGGTTCACGGTTCACGGTTCACGGTTCACGGCTTCAAGGTTAGAGAACAATAAAGAAATCAAGGCAATCAACCTTGAACCGTGAACTGTAAACCGACAACCGTGAACCGTTAGGAGACAGGCGAGTGAAGGTTCCAATAACAATTGATGGACAAATGGTGCAGATTGACAAAGGAGCTCCTATAATTGATGCAGCAAAAAAAGCAGGAGTCGTTATCCCGACTCTATGCTATCATGAAGCCCTCAAGCCTTATGGATCATGCCGTCTTTGTATGGTTGAAATTTTACTGAATAAACAGCGAAGACTTGTGACCGCATGTAATTTTCCGGTCGAAGTAGGCATGGAAGTTTTTACTGATACTGCAAAAGTCAGACACATCAGAAGGATGATTATTGAATTGCTTCTTGCAAGGTGCCCTGATGTATTGAGCCTTCATGCTATGGCAAAACAGATGGGTATTAAATCATCCAGGTTCAAGAAACAAGATTCTACCGAATGTATTCTGTGCGGTCTTTGTGTACGTTTTTGTGAAGAGGTTGTGGGTGTCAGTGCGATAGGCCTTGTAAGCCGTGGCATTGACCGTGAGGTAGCTACGCCGTTCAAGGTAGCATCCGATGTTTGTATCGGTTGCGGTTCATGCACTTACATATGCCCTACCGGCTGTATTGAAATGGTATCCGATAAAAAAATACCACAAATGCGCATCATGAAAATGGGGCAACATTCCTTAAAGGCTTGTATTAATGAATTTCAGTGCGAAACATGTCCGGTAGGAAAAGAGTTTTTTGAAGATATGAGGCTTGTTATTGCTGAATTTCGCAACAATTAAAAGAGAGCGGAACGGCTTTGCCCAGTCCATTTTAAAGTGCTCCATTTTAAAGTGCAAAAAGCTCCAGCAAACAACTCACTGTCTTGATTTGAGCACTTTTGGAAATCACACCGAGTTTTTGAATTAGTCTGGATTTATCTACTGCCCGCATTTGGTCTAATAGGATCAATCCTTTTTTACCTTGAAAGGTGCATTGAATTCGAGTTGGAAAACCGAATCCTTTTGATGTCATTGGAGCAATGATAGAGGTTTTTAGTGAGGACATTTCATCTGGTGAAATGATAACACAAGGTCTTGTCTTTTTAATCTCTGAACCCTGTGTTGGATCCAATTGAACTAACCAAATGTCGAATCTATGAATATTCGGTTTCACCATGCCCAATCCTCATTATCGGTTAGCGGAGCATATAGCCATTCCTGGTCAATTTGATCAACTCCTTTTGTTTTTAGAACTCTATCAAATTCATTTTTCCACCCCTGCCTTGGTTTTTGCAAAGGTTGAATTAAAAGCCCGTCATCACTAATTTTAAAAACCAGTTCTTTGTCTTCTATTTGAGCTTGTTCAATAATTGCTTTTGGAATTCTTACCCCTTGCGAGTTACCGATTCTTATCAAAGTAGTCATATTTGCCTCCGATAGTGATTGATGTAATTACAATATAATCACTTTTGGGATTATTGTCAAACTCAAACAGAATCAGAATCAGAATCTAATGTCTGAGGTGGTCTGAAGCTGTGATGCATAGTTGGGTAAGTTATTGCGTCCCCGTTCCTAAACTCCCGGCATCATCATACCATACCACATTATCTCCAATAAAAAGGCCTCCTAATAAACGATCAAGCTGGCCTACACCAGAAGCTATGCGAAGTCTGTTTGAATTCATTTTACTATCTCACATAAAAAATTTTTGATTTTGTAACACTTACAGCCTGAAAGTTTGTCCAAAGGGACCTAAGTTCACTTTTTTTCAAGGCAATCTTTGGAAAGTTTTGTATCGAATTCTACAGGATAGCATCCGTCAAAACATGCCTTGCAGAAGTTGTTTTCAGGATTAGGGAAGCCTGTT
>JAJSZO010000093.1 GCA_030262795.1 Deltaproteobacteria bacterium
CTAAGTATTTTTGGCATATATTTTGCTTTTTCTAAATCTTCGTTTTGAAAAATAGCCGTAATCTATTGTTTTTAATATGTTTTATAGGTTTTCGTTCAGGCACTAATTAGAGTCTGAACGGAAACCCGGTTCAGATACAGTTTTAGGTTTTAGGTTAAAAAAACAGACCGGTTGATATGTCCTCTTTCAGGAACCTATATCCGTTTAAGTCCCATTATATGGATTTAAACGGGCTTAAATACCACTTTGTTGACGAAGGCTCCGGCGAGCCGCTTGTAATGATCCATGGAAATCCAACATGGTCATTCTATTATCGCAACCTTATTACAGCTCTTTCACCTCAATTCCGCACCATTGCGATAGACCATATCGGTTGCGGACTGTCCGACAAGCCAGACACAAAAACATATGATTACAGTCTGAAAAATCGTGTAAATGATCTGGAAACTCTTTTAGATCATCTTGACTTGAAAGAAAAGCTGACTCTTGTCGTTCATGACTGGGGTGGGATGATCGGAATGGCTTATGCCATAAAACACTCAGACATGGTGAAACGCGTAATCGTAATGAACACAGCGGCTTTTTTTCCTCCAAAAAACAAAAAGCTGCCTCTCAGGCTAAGGCTCATAAGGGATGTTTGCCCATTCGCACGTCTTGCAGTACTCGGTTTCAATCTATTTGCATATAGCGCTCTTTTCATGGCAACAAGAAAGGGACTTTCAAAAGATGTAAAATCCGGTTTGATTGCCCCGTACAACTGCTGGAAAAACAGGATAGCTACGCTAAAGTTTGTTCAGGACATTCCTTTAAGCGCAAATGACCCAAGCTACAGCCTCGTCAAGCATGTTGATAAAAATCTGCATAAACTTTCAAACATTCCAATGCTGATATGCTGGGGCAGGCATGACTTTGTTTTTGATCTCTCATACCTTGCAGAATGGCAGCGCCGTTTTCCGGATGCAGAGGTTCATACTTTTTCAGATGCAGGCCATTATGTCCTTGAAGACGAGCCGGATAAAATCATACTATTAATTAAAAATTTTTTAAAAATTACCGGATATAACAAAACCCAAAACCATGCCCCCTGAACCTGACAACCTGCGTAGTTGCAATGTTTCAAATCATTTGCAAAGGATGGCGGAAATCCATCCACACAAAAGAGCTGTTGTTTATCCTGCAGCTCATGATAAATACGGAAGGGTTGCATATTCCCATCTAACCTTTCAGCAGCTTGACAGGGAATCTGACTGTTATGCGCACGGTCTTGAAAATGCAGGCATAACACAGGGAACAAGAACGGTTTTAATGGTAAAACCAAGCATTGAATTTTTTGTCTTGACATTCGCCATATTCAAGGTTGGAGCTGTACCTGTTGTTGTTGATCCGGGCATGGGAATAAGCCGGATGCTGAGGTGCCTTGAAGAAAGCCGGTCCCAGGCTTTTATCGGAATACCTGTAGCCCATGCTCTTAGAAAATTTCGCCCAAAATATTTCAAAACAGTAAAAACATGCATAACTGTCGGAAGACGCTGGTCCTGGAGAGGATTAGCGCTTAAAGATATTCGACGAATCCCATGGAAGCCGTATAACATTGCTGAAACCGGGCAAAACGATATGGCCGCCATATTATTTACCACAGGCAGCACAGGACCCGCTAAAGGTGTAGTATATACGCACGGCACATTTGATGCACAGATAAGACACATAAAATCCCATTTTAATATAACTTCTGATGAAATAGATCTTCCCACATTCCCTCTCTTTGCCCTGTTTGACCCTGCTTTGGGAATGACGGCAATTATACCGGATATGGACCCGACAAAACCGGGATCCGTTAACCCTGAAAAAATCATAGAGCCTATTATGAATCAGGGAGTCACTAATATGTTTGCATCACCTGCCCTGCTGAATCGAGTGGGACGATACTGCAAAAATAAAGGCTTGACTCTGCCTTCGCTAAAAAGAGTTATTTCCGCAGGCGCTCCGGTTTCTCCATCAAATATTGAAAGGTTTGCTTTAACTTTATGCGATGGCATTGAGATTCATACTCCCTATGGCGCCACAGAAGCAATGCCCGTGATATCAATAGGAAGCAACGAAATACTGTCCGAAACAGCAGAGCTGAGCAAGAAGGGCTTTGGCATATGCGTAGGTCGTCCTGTCTGCGACCTAAAAGTGCGCATAATTGAGATAACTGATAATCAAATCGAAAAGTGGTCGGATGCAATCATTATTTCTGATGGCGAGATAGGTGAAATAACGGTGTCAGGAGATCCGGTCACAAGGCAGTATTTTCGTAACCCACGAGCAGATGCGTTTTCCAAAATAAAAGAAGGGAATAAGACATGGCACAGGATGGGGGATCTCGGCTGGATAGACAAAAAGGGAAGGATATGGTTCTGCGGCCGAAAAAACCAGCGAGTAATTACAAAAAATGGCTTTATGTTTACAATACCATGTGAAGCTATATTCAACAACCATCCAATGGTGTTTCGAAGCGCTTTGGTCGGAGTTGGTTCTCCATTAGACCAAAAACCGGTGATATGCATTGAACTGGAACATGATAGAAAACGAAAAAGAAAAAAACTTATTAAAAAAGAACTCCTTGAACTTGCAAAAAGCAGTGTCCTGACAAAGAACATTGAGATAATACTTTTCTATAAGGCATTCCCTGTTGATATAAGACACAACTCAAAGATTTTTCGCGAAAAACTGGCACTATGGGCAGAAAAGCATGTGAATTAGGTTTCACTAAAGGAGAAGTACATGGGACAAACAAAGATTACCGTATTGTGTGAGAATACTGCCGGAGGACAGATGGGTTTGACTGGAGAACACGGCTTTTCCGCCCTGATTGAAAAAAACGGACAGAAAATCCTTTTTGATACAGGCCAGGGCATGTCCCTCGCCAATAATGCACAGGTACTCGGAATCAATCTAACGCAACTCAAGAGGGTTATTCTCAGTCACGGCCATTATGATCATACAGGTGGCCTCCCATCTGTGCTGTATCCGCCGCGAGGTGTCGAGGTTATTGCCCATCCGGACATTTTTTCAAAAAAATATGCTGAAATAGAAACACCTGCCGGCAAACAAAGAGTTTTCATCGGCATTAAATATTCTCAAGACTATCTCGAAGGTGCACTGCAGGCCAGATTCAACTTGATACAAAAGTTTTCCGAAATCGTGCCGGGACTTTTCTTTTCAGGGGAAGTGCCGAGAGAAACGGACTTTGAATACCCGGACAAAAGGCTCAAGGTAAAGCATAAAGGAAAGTTTACTGATGACCCCCTATTGGACGATATCAGCCTCTTAATTGAAACGGATCAGGGACCCGTTATCCTGCTTGGATGTGCACATGCAGGGGTGGTCAACATCATGAACCATTTTTCGGCCAAAACAGGACACAAGGAATTTCATGCCGTGATCGGAGGCACACATTTAGGCTTTATGATGGGGTCTGATCAGCAGATAGAAAAGTCTATGGATGCATTTGATGACTATGCAGTGAACGTCATTGCCGTCTCCCACTGTACCGGACAGGAAGCCGCAGCTATGTGTTACAACAGATTCAAAAGCCGATTTGCCTTTGCCTGCGCCGGCTGGAATCTGGAAATTTAGGGACTTGGAATTAGTGTAACTTAGTGTAATTAGTGGACAAATAAAAAAGGAGAATAATATGGCGTTTGATCCTGAAAAGGATAAAGTCTTAAAAAAGTGGAAATGTGAAGATACAGGCCTTGTTGTATCCATAAATCAATACAACGAAGCTCAGCCAAAGCTTCAGATCGGTCCCAGAATATTAAAAAAAAAAGATGGGGGAGATAGGGCACCTGTTAAGGCAGGACGTCTTTCTATTGAGGATGTCATGTGGTTTTATGATATTATTGATGAAGTTAAAGATGAACTTTTCCGCATCGCAAAGCCGGAATAATCTGAATTAATAAAATGCCATACGATAATGCAATAATAAAGCCTTTAAAAAGCAAAAACTCTCCGAACCTGGGACAGGTTGCTGTATTGATGGCAGATGATAAGGATATTCGATTTTTTTGCAGGCTGCTCAATATGAGTAAAAATAATTTTACCAGACTCATGATGAGCAAAGTATATGTCGGGAATTCAGACAATCAAAGTTTGTCTGTGGCAGGCCCTTTAATCGGTGCTCCTTATGCTGTGATGCTTTTAGAAACACTTATTGCCTGGGGTACCCGTAAAGTTATATTTTTCGGGATGTGTGGAGCGATTTCTCCGAAGGTTAAGATAGGAGATATTGTAGTGCCAACGGATTCAATAATTGATGAAGGCACATCAAAGCATTACACTGCGAATAAAAGCCTGAGAAGCAAGCCGTCTTTTCTGATCGTAGAAAAGATAAAGCACATCCTTAATAAGAATAATATAGAATTTCACGATGGCCTTGTTTGGACTACTGACGCTATATACAGAGAAACGCGAGAGAAACTTGATTATTACCAGGCAAAGGACACCCTTGCGGTTGACATGGAACTTTCTGCGCTCTTCACAGTCGGGAGGTTTCGCAATATAGAAACAGGAAGCATTCTTGTCGTCTCCGATGAACTGTCCACATATAAGTGGCGTCCCGGCTTCAGGGAAAAACGATTCATAAAGACCCGTAAAATAGTTGCCGAACTAATAAAGACTTTATGTGCAACACTTTAGGAACGGGGACTAAATAACTTCCCCAACTATGCATCATAGCTTCAGGCCGCCTTTGTCCGATCTCAAATCACAAAAATATCAAAATAGCTCGCTATTCCATCAACTTTTGCGATCTGAGATCGAACAAATCCGACCCAAATCTATGCGCCTACTTTGGGAAGTTATTTCGTCCCCGTTCCTTAGCTTTTTGAAAGTTATAGAACGATAGATAACAGAAAATTCATTTTCATTTTCATTGACAGTAAAAAAAAATAGTGTTATCGGCTTTTAAAATCACAGGCGCGTAGCTCAGAGGGAGAGCGCTACCTCGACACGGTAGAAGTCGTTGGTTCAAATCCAATCGCGCCTACCATCAATAAGGTTGCAGTTTTCTGCAACCTTTTTTATTTGGAAAAAGCATGGTACTCATATAAACAGGCTTGCGTGATATAATATAAATTTAATAACTTACATGTCTAATTATGCCAATTTACGAATACGAACACATAGATAAACCTTGTTTACTTGGCAGGGTGTTTGAAGTAAGGCAGTCAATTCAGGATGAAGCGCTGAATAGTTGCCCTGATTGTGCCGGTTCAATACGAAAAATCGTTTCTCGAATAAATATAAGCTCTACTAAAAGCGACAGAGAACTGCGCGATCTCGGTTTCACCAAGCTCGTAAAACGTGATGATGGTGTTTATGAAAATGTAACAGCTCGTGATGGTGATAGTAAAGTTGTGCTAAGAGACAAACCGGAAACATTGCCGGATTTAAGGAAAACAATCAGCGATTAGACTGGTTTCAAGGAACGTGGGCGTCATGGAGGATTCTAAAATGGCCAAAAAGATCCGTATAGGCGTACTTATATCCGGAAGCGGAACAAATTTACAGGCAATCAGCGATTCTTGTGACTCAGGAAAAATAAACGGGGATATAACATTTGTAGGATCCGACAATCCTGGCGCATTGGGTATTGAAAGAAGTAAGAAGCGCGGAATAGCTACATTTGTTGTAGATTATAGGCCGATAATTCAGAGCTGTAAAAAGGATCCGAACAAGGTCTCACTTCCGGATGATTTTGATCTGGATGATGTACTTTCAAAGCAGAACCTTTTTTCATCAAATGCACCTCCGGAAAAAGTTAGATCTTTTTTTACAACAAGGGCTGTTGCCGAAGCAAAACTGATTGATAAAATGAAGCCATATCCCTTTGACCTCCTTGTACTGGCTGGTTTTATGAGAAATTTAACCCCTTATTTTATTGACAGGATAAATACTGATCCTTCAAATCCTCGCATAATGAATATCCATCCTGCCTTGCTACCCTCATTTCCTGGCGTTGATGGATATGGAGATACTTTCAGGTATGGATGCAAGATTGGTGGATGTACAATACACTTTATTGATTACGGAGAAGATTCAGGGCCTATTATAGGTCAGAGAGCATTCCGGATAACAGGTGATGATACTTTGGAACGTATTAAAGAAAAAGGTTTAAAGCTTGAATGGGAGTTGTATCCGGAATGTATAGAGCTATTTGCCAGGGGACGTCTGAAAATTGTCAGGATGTCATACGAGTTAGAAAATGGCAAAAAAATAGAGAAAAATGTGGTTAAAATTTTATAATACTTTTAGCATCAATGGTATGGCAACAAAGGTGCCAAGAGTGCTGCCGAGATTTGCAAATATTACCACGAGAAGAATATGTGTTACTTTGTTCTTCCGGAAACCCTTTATGGAAAGTATATCTTCCGGAAGGCTTTCAAAGTCCTTAACTTTTGGTTTCCTTGTAACAGCTTCCACAAGCCCGGAAACCCAGCCTGCGGCAATCATAGGGTTTAAAGAAGTTAATGGTGCTGCCAAAATGGAAGCCAGCACTGTAAGAGGATGTGCAAGAGCTATCGTAGCTCCAAGGCCGGCCAGGAGCCCGTTTGCCAAAATCCACCACGTTATCATGTGAACTCCTGTATCATATCCGCCCCAGAAAAAGCCGAAGATAAAAAGCAACAATATTCCAAGCGGAATAATCCATTTAAAAAGGCGAGAAGTCAAACTTTTAGACGGAATTTCCTCAAGACCGGTTATATCTATCTCGGCATTCCAGTACTTTTTTATGCCCGACACATGTCCGGCACCAACAACAGCTACTATCTTTTTTTCCGGAGCCGTTCTTATCTTATATGCAAGATATTGGTCCCTTTCGTCTATAAGTATATTTCTTAGGACAGGAAGTGATTTTCCAATATCTGCAAGCATAAGCTGAAGGACATCCTGCTGCTTCATTTTTTCAATTGCTTCTTCGTTTATTTCATCTATTTCCCCTAACGATAAAACAAACTGAAACAACAGTTTTAGCTTGTCCCAGAGCCCCATTATGCGCCAGGTTCTTGACAAGGTAATACGAATCTCTCTGTCTGCAAGATGTATTTTTGCTCCGATTGCTTTTCCTTTTTCAATGGCCTTTATCATTTCCTCGCCGGCTTTTATATTTAATTTTCTGGCAATTCGTTTTTGAAATGAGGCAAGAAGAAGGTTGGAAAGAAGGAGAAATGCTTTTTTATCCTTAATCACTTTTATTATATCCATCTTTTGCCATTTTTCCTTTTGAGTTATAGTCTGGTATCTGGATTGGCAAATCTCGACGCAGACGCAGTCCGGTTTTTCCTCCTCAATAACCGAACTAACCAGTTCCACGCTTTCTCTGGATATATGGGCTGTTCCTAAAAGTATTATTTCTTTATCTTCAAAATTAAGGCGATGTATCGCCTCGTTGTTGATAATTCCCATTAAATATTTTCCTTATTTTTTACTATAAAAAAGTCGATCCTGGTGTGAGTTGATTAAGTGTCATGGGATTTTTGTGAATATTTTTATTCTTTTGTTTAGAGGATGAACAGAGACACCATAACCTGCATCTTTAGCCATTTTTTTAATACTATATGAAGAATCAGCAAAATCAAGAGGATATGGCCTTATATTATCTTTGTTTTTAACAATATCGAATTGAATTTCTTCATCTGTAAGAATTACTACAGGTTCATTGGATTTATCAAGATATTCATATAAATTATTCCACAGGTCTGGTATATTCATTAAATATTTCCTTATCTTTTAATGTGTTAGGATTAAAAGTGAAAACTGACTATTGAAAATTGGTGGTGCGCCTTCGGCGTGCTGATTGATAAGCCAAAGTTTCTTAGAGATTGTCCTCTATATATTGATGTTTTAAGGAATATATAAAATGGCAGCATTCCCTGAACCCTGAACTTTAAACCTTGATAAGAGTTTTTATCTTATTACTGTACCTGTCATATACAGAATTCGCCAGAGCTTTAATCCGGTTCCGGGCATCAGTTAGTTCGGGAAGATCCAGAGGGAGTAAGAGATTGAATTTTTCTATGCTGACCGGTTTGAAACGCAGTGTTTTTTCAATAGAGGCTATTTCTTCGGGAGCGAAATTGTCGCCCATAAAATGTTTTTTTGTAATTTCTTCAATATCCATATTTTTAAGGAAGTTCAGGATGGTAAAAAGATCGTGGCTGTCCTCAAACTTTTTTAAATTAGAATTTACCGCTTCACATTCTTCAAGAAGATTTCTGTAAGCTTCAAGGTACCGGTTATTCCAGTTGTGCAGTTTTCTGTAAGACTCCAGCAAGAGTTTTTTAAATTTTGAACGATCAGTTAGACCGCGAACTTTGATGAACCGTACATCTTTGCGGTATTCGAGGCCATCGGCTATCCGCTCATTAAAAGGAATTTCTTTTAATCCCATGAGAAGCATAAACTCATTGATGAATTCAGGATTCAAAAGCAGATCGTATATTCGAGTAAAGCGTTTGCAAAGCATTTCCTGAAGCTGAGCAACATAATCAGCCAGTTCCCTAACATACTTGGCCTGTTCTTCGACCAACCGTCGTTCATATAAATAATTATTAACGACCTCCGCCTTAACTTCCTGGGTCAAGGCGGAAATTAAATCGTCTGCCATATTCTTACCTCAAGATATCGGGAAAAATTTAATTAAGATACCAGTCTATAATGCTGGAACCAAAAAAGATATAGCTAATCGCACCCATTGACAGAAACGGGCCGAAGGGAATAGCGAACTTTAACCCCTTGTGTGTATGTAACATTAAAATTATTCCTATCAGAGTTCCGATGGCGGAACCAATAAATATTGTAAAGAGAACGCCTTCCCACCCTAAGGCGGCTCCTATCATTGCGAGAAGCTTGATGTCTCCACCTCCCATGCCTTCTTTTTTAGTAAGAAAGTTATATGTCTCTGCAATTAATAAAAGACTCCCGCCACCGATTAGTATTCCCAATAAAGAGTCTTTATACGTGATTGCTGCAAGAGTAAATGATGCAAGAAAGAAGATCGGTATGCCTGGAAGCGTAATAACATCAGGTATTATCTGATGATCAATATCAATAAAGGTAATCACAATTAGTGATAAAATTAAGGCGTAATACACAAATGCTTCAATTGTAATTCCAAACTTAAAATAGATACAGAGTGCAAAAAACCCTCCTAATAATTCAACCAAAAGATAACGAAAGGCTATGGAAAAACCGCAATGGCGGCATCTTCCTTTCAGCCACATATAGCTTAGAATAGGAATATTATCATAAAATTTTATAAAATTTTTGCAGTTCGGACATATAGAACGGGCTGGAGTTATAATTGAGTTTGATCCGGGTAACCTACATATACATACATTTAAAAAACTTCCCATACAAATTCCAAATATAAAAATCATTAGTTCGATCAGGTAGGTTAGCATATTCAGT
>JAJSZO010000094.1 GCA_030262795.1 Deltaproteobacteria bacterium
CGCATCTCCTGCCCCTATTCTAAAAATAATTTCGGTTATGCCGGGTACCAGGGAAACAACTTTTGATGGACTTTTTGCAATTGAGATATGTTTGCCCTGAGCATCAGTAAATTCTATCGGACGGGAAAATACCGGAACTGCACTCCAGAGAATTGCAAAAAGAATAAAGATACATAAATAGTAATGTTTGAGTTTTTTCATCTTATTCTCATAAAATTCAGGGCAGGGGAGATACTCAGCAGGAGACTTCCCTTGCCATGAATGCCATCATGTTATTTTAGAAATCATACCTCAGGCCGAGAAAGAAAGTTCTGCCCGGCATGGGATAATCATTTATATATTCATAATCCTTGTCAAAAAGATTTTGAATTTCTCCTTTTAAAGTTATTCCTCCATATTTTTCAGTGCTTAATATTTTTTTTGCAATAGTAAAATTTGCTACAGTGAAACTTCCCTTTTCGATTCTGGGAGCTACCCATGTTGGAGGCCCTGAATTTCTCCAGTCATCTATATCCTGTTTGCCGGTATAGGCAAAGTTCAAATTTGCGGAAAACCCATCATAATCTGATATTGTAATACCATAGGATACGTGCCAATCCGATGTATATTTAAGGTCTTCATTAGCTTTCTTATCCTTGTATTTGGTGAGATAGGTAAAACTGACATGGGGTTTTACCTTATAATCCCAGGAGAAGAGAGAGCCAAAATCATACGAAACATCACCTTCTATCCCTTCAACTGCAGCCTTGCCGATGTTAATATATGTTCTGTCAGGCCAACCGCCGTCATCGTCGATCTTATCTTTGAAGTCGGTTTGAAAATAAGTAAGAGAAGCATTAAATGAATCAACAAAAAAGTCTATACCCCCTTCATATGTCTTACTTTTTTCAGGCGTTAAATTTGGGTTGCCCACATAATGTGTTCCCCATGTTGTGTAATCACCAGCCAGCTCATCTGCGGAAGGCATTCTGAACGCCTCGCCGTAGTTTGCCCTCAGTTTTAGCCAGTCTGTAAGAAGATAGGCTACGCCAACCTGTGGAGAAATATGATCATCACTCTCTTTTCCACCTTCACCTTTCATATCTACTTCATATTCGTCATATCTCAAACCACCTGAGATGATAAACTTCTGATCAAAAAGTCTGGCTTTAGCCAAAAGAAAACAGGCAGGGTTGTCGTATTCGGTATTCTTTGGACTGTTCGTGTCATCTTTTGTTTCGTAGTTCATCCAGTCGAAACCAGTTGTAATAAGCAGATATTCCTGGTTAAAAGATATCTGTGCCTGTGCTCCCTTGTGATCCACCGTTACCTTGCGCGGAATACCATCGCTATATCCGCTTGGGTTGCTTGCCACAGGATCAAACCATTTGTTCTTGTCTTTCCCTTCGTAATACCCGGCTTTCCAGGAAAAAAGGCCATCAGAAGTTTTACCGTCATAAACCAGATCTAAGGTTCGATTGCTTGAATCTTTATAATCATCAAGGTCATTTTGATAAAGACAGTCAGAAGTACCAATGCGCTTCGCATCATAGTTGGTGTAGATTAAACCTATACGATTTCCCGGAAAAAATTCAGCGCCGATATTTAAACTGTAGTTATCTTTCCGGTGATAACCTGTGTTGTAGTATCTATCGCCATCTACGTTATCAGCAGTGTCATAATCATCCATGCTTGATCTGCTAAAACTGCCTGAAAAATCGACCATATTAATCTGTCCCGATAAGCCAACACTTTTTTCAAGATAACCAAAACTTCCCAGCATACCTTCAACAAAAAAGGTTGGTTTACCTTTTCCCTGCTTTGTAATCACGTTTATGACTCCGCCCATGGCGGCAGTTCCATACTGAACAGAAGCAGGTCCTCTTATTATTTCCACCCTCTCAATATTTCTAGTCATAATTTTGGATGCATTACCGGTTGCAATACGATGGCCATCCAGTAAAATTATTACATATCCTTTAAGGTCGATACCGTGGGTTTCCGATCTGAATGCCCTGATTCCTATGGAAGTGAGGCCGCCGGGATATTTTCGGGTATCGCCGATCCCTTTTTCAATAAACAAATCTCCAAGATCCGTAGCTGAAGACATCTTTATCTCTTCTTCGTCGATAATAGTTATATTAGATGTAATCTCCTTTTTCTTTTCTTTTACCCTGCCCGCGGTTACCACTACTTCTTCCATAGTTATTGCATTTTTTTCTTCCTGCGCAAAAATCGGTACAGGTAAGGCAAAAAACATAAATGCTAATAATACTGTTACACAACTTAACAACTTCTTCATTTTCTTATTTCTCCTTTCCCCTCGGTCAAAATTGCAAAAAAAAAATCCCCAAACCGATAAATCAATCTGGGGATTGCCTTTTTTATCCTCAAACGCTTGCTGATTAGCACCCCTGTCCATGAGGTTGCCAAACAATTTTTCAGGCAGGTCTGCTGACTCTCGGATCACACTACTTACCGCGCCTTCCCATCCAGTTTAAACCGGACAGTGACATTTTTCGGTTTTCGTCCCCGATTACAGCGACGGGCTCGCTCCCGATTTTCACGGGATTTCCTTTTATGCCTTAAAGGTGCCTGAAATCAACTTTTGATGCTACACTTTTTTCTGAATATGTCAATGAAAAAACAAGAATTAATAGGCTGAAAGCAGATACATGACAGGTCAGCCTTTAATGAATATCTTCAGCATGATTCCTCCAATCAATAGGGTTCAGGTGTCATGGGTCGGGGGTATATTAATAAAAACCGGAAACATATATTGACAATTCGTGTACAAAAAGGATGCCAATTTATTGTATGATTTATCTTGCCTCTTATTAAAAAGGCAGCTCGACAAGTAAATAGTTAATATTTAATGGGTGACTCTGTTGGGTTCCCTTAATTTTCGTGTTCATTCGTGTAATTCGTGGACCCTTTTTTTACCTTTAAATCTGCATGGCTAACCATAATGTCCAAAGTTAGAACCATGCCCACAAGCTTTAATTGTTTATAACTTTTTTCCCAAACTCTTCAAAGCTTTTAACCCGAAGCGCCTGCCGGAGCATGCCTTTCAACCTTTCATGAGAATCTATACGCTTGATTTGTTCCGACAGTTCATCTCTTACACGGCCAAAACGCTCGGTCAGAACCTTAATAAGCATATCCCTGGCATCCAGCAACATTCCCTGTTGTATTCCCTGTTATGAGAACAACAAAGATATACCACGAATGATCTTTCATATCGCAATGTAACCGGGGAAGGATAAGGCCCGGTATCTCTCCAAGTTCTTCATAATAAATCTTCATATTGAAAAACTTCCGGAAGGCGTTTATTTGGCAACTTCTGATGATGTCCAAGGACTTGTTGCTCAAGGCCGTACAGTGTCTGAATCTATAGAAATTGCAAGAGATGTGGCTCGACGGTTATTTGAGGCGAAGATGGAAAGGGTGGGAGAACCGGTACTTAAATGGGAAGACTTTCTGGATTTAAGTATCGCGAAATAATTAAACGACCGTTCCCAATCATTCCGGAGATATGCCTATGTTGGCTTCTTTTGTAACCTTTTTAGCAGTCTAAATCGGAAAATATTTTCATAAACATGGTAACGACAACGAAAATATTTTGTTTGGATAATCAACTGTAAGAATAAAATTACCAAGAAAGCTTTTTACGCCAAGCAAAGGAATGTTAAGATTTGGCATAAAATCCACTAATACATCCTGGGTTGAAAATCCTCCTATTTCAATACGAGTAATATGACCATAAGCCATTGTGATCCCATTACCAGTACGTATTTTTTTCGATTGACCAGCCTGAAGATTATGTCCAAGCACCGGCGCAAAAGAAGCTGGAAAAGCACACTCATCGGCGCCGGTATCTATTAGCGCATATACCTTCATTTGCTTGTCAGTATCCGGATTTAGTATTGTTAGAGGAAGATAGGGCCTGGCTATATCTCCGGGCCTTATAATTGAAAAAGGATAGTTACGTACCGGCATCAGCAGACCTTATTGTTACAACAAATTATCGCTTCAACTACAGGGTAAATATGTACAACGTCTTCTTTTGGTACGTATAGGAGCACAGGATATTTAAAACCCTTTGTTTCGGCATCCTTCAAAGCCTTTTCAGGATCATTCCCTACACCTACAATACTATTGTCATCAAAACTTTTCATAGCAACATAACGACCATTAAACTCATCCGTAGTTACTAATACCTTCTCCATAAATTCTCCTTACATTGAGGCGAATTAAAGATATATCCTGACTCATGGTAATTAATAGCAAATATACATATTATGCCACAGGCCACGCCACTGTGCAATATATAATACACGTAATAAAAGTTTTATGTGTTTTGCAAGAAACTCTATATCATTCTTCTAATCACTACAGTGCAAGTTTCCCCCATAGCTTAAAAAGGCGTTTTTCATACATGCATCTTCTCAACCGTCCACTCACCCACGTTCCGATCTACAAACTCAACTCCGAACAGATAAATATCTTTTTCTATGCCCTGATATTTCTCAAAATATTTTTTCTCTTTGATCTGTCTTAAAGCATTGTCCTTATCTCCATTGAATTTAAACTCGAAGATATAAACCTCTTTATCAATAATAACAGCATCTATCCTGCCAATGTTTGTTTTTATTTCTGCTTCTACTTTCAGCCCAATAAGAGAAAATATCAGGTAAAAGACTGTCTGGTAATATTTTTCTTTTTTTATTTGAAGATCGTAGGGAATGTTGGCAAAAAAGATGCGCAATGTGTCAAAGAATAATTCAAGCTCATGATCTCTTAATGCATCAATCAGTTTCCATGCATAACCATGCACCAGCTCTCGTTCCACAAAAGAATATGCTTCAGTTAGGCATTCTGTCATTGAGTTTTTCACCTCAAAATTCGGATACGCCAGGGTATATTCCATTCTATCTTTATTATATCCTGCAATCGTCAGATAACCGGTCTGGAAAAGTATCGGTATAATTTTCAGATTCTCTATTTCATATGAGCTGAATGCTGATTCACTTATGTTGACTCCATCTAATCCTGTTAAATCAAACTCTTTTTCTTTGATCAGTTTTATCAAAAAACTTGGTGTCGCGCTTTCAAACCAGTAGTTTCCAAAAACAAGTTTTTTGAACAAAAGAAGCGCTGAAAACGGATTAAAGATCTTTTCACACGTTCCGCTGAAACAAAAACCATTGTACCAGTATGTTATCTTTTTAATCAGTTCGGGTTCGCTTACCCCTTCTGATTCAGCAAACTGTTCTATATGGTCTTTAAAATTATCCACTATCTCCTCTTTTGTTATTCCGAGAAAAGATGAATATCGGGCATCCATGGAAATATCTTCCAGGTTATTAAGCCCGCTGAAGACTCCTGCTTTGGAAAACTTGCTCACTCCTGTTAAAAGCACAAACCTGATGTATTCATCACACGCCTTTATGATGGTGTAAAAACCCTTTAATATCTCACGAAGCTCTATTGCCAGTTCTTTATTCTCAATATTGTCAATGATCGGTTTGTCGTATTCGTCAATAAGGATAACGACCTTATTGATCTCGCTAAGTTTGGTCAAAAGTTCATCAAACGCTTCATCATATTGATCACGCTCCAACGAAACACTATATTTACTAGCTATGTTCTTTAATTGATTCAGGATAAAACCCTTTAGATCCTCTCTGTTTTCCGCTTTTTTTTTGCTGAAATCTATCCTGACAACAGGATATTTTTTCCACGAATAATCAGACCTGTATATCCATAGTTCTTTAAACAGTTCCTTCTCACCTGCAAATATTTCGTTCAATGTGGAAATCAAAAGGCTTTTGCCGAACCTTCTTGGCCTGGAAAAGAAATATACACCCTTTGGATTTTTCACAAGATCGAATATATTCTCTGTTTTATCTACATACAGATAATCGTTTTGAATTATATCACGAAATGTTTGTATCCCTATTGGAAGATTTTTCATATTTTTGCCTTTTTAAAAAGCTTTTGGACAGGATTAACAGAATTGACAGGATTTTTTTGTAAAACCTATGTGCAACGCCTTAACAATACAACCTTTTTATTATATCAAATGCAATAACACCGCACTATATAATAGTTATCCTGTCTGAAAAATAGTTTTTTATAAAAACCAAATACAATCATCCAATCCCTCTATCCTTAATCCACGCCTGCCCTGTTAAATCTGCTTTTGCTTTTATTTAACCGGGGTAATCTGCGGATCTGCCCTCCGACATCTGATCTTCGACATCTGATCTCCGTCTTCCCACCGGGGCGTAAGTCCCTGTTTTTTATTTTTTCATTCGATGTTCGATGTTGGACGTTTATCTTTTAATCCCTCTCTCTATCCCTTGCCCTATCTGCGTCCATCTGTGGCTGAACATCTGCCTCACCCACTTCTCTCACCGCCCCAAACCATGCCCCTTTTTCCTGAGGCTGTGCAACATTCTGGGATCAATTTTTTTATTGACAGCCCGTTTCGTTCCATCAATTGTAATTTACTGATTGCATTGGATGGAACACAGTATTTTTCCTCACAAAATATTTGTTGTGAAAACTGTAGCCGAAAGGAACATAGAAATGGAACTGTGACTTATTCTCATACCGTAATTACACCGGTAATTGTAGCCCCTGGCAATGACAAAGTCATAGCTTTGCAGCCGGAGTTTATTACGCCACAAGATGGTCACACAAAACAGGACTGTGAGAATGCGGCTGCTAAAAGATGGTTTATCGAATATGGCCTGCAGTATAAGGATCTTGGAGTTACCATTTTAGGCGATGATCTATACTGTCATCAACCGATATGCGAAAATATCCTGACAGAAGGGTTGAATTTTATTTTAGTCTGCAGGCCTTATTCTCATAAAACTCTCTATGAATGGACAGCAGAATTTGAGAATATGGGAGAGATTTAAATCCTGGTTATCAAGCGCTGGACAGGAAAATATTATGAGATTGATACCTACCGGTAATCACAGGCGATTTCGTCTGATAATGTACTTAAAACCAAGGGGTATCATCTTGAGCATAACTTTCCCATGACCGACCTAACCCACAAAAAAGGCTTTCATCACAAGTGATACAACCCCTGCAAGCATGACACCCATCATCCATTTGAGTACGGCAATTTGTTTTTCGAGCCGTTTAATATCGCTCGTCACCTGCCTTTCAAATTGATTAATATCGTCTTTTGTTGCAAGTGTCGTATCCAATACCTCTGATAACACCTGCTTCTGTGCATGAGTATGTGCCTCTGCTTGTGCTTCCGTAAAACCAGCTTCTTTTAGAGTTTTGGCATAAGCCAAAGTATCAAACGTAATGCTTGACATAGATTAACCTCATCTTCATCTTATTATCCACAAAGCACATGAGGTTTCACAAGGATTTCGCTTTATAGCCATCTGTGTTTTTCGTGGATTTGATTCCTATGAACGGCACGGAATCCGTTCACTACGATTCGTGGATTTGAAGATCACCAGCCTTGATTTTTCCGGTTTTTGCTGATCCTGCTTCAAATAGTATCCGCTTGATGCCATGTGGATCGCTTTACATTTTTCTGGATGCCCGATATGTTTACAGCCATCCGGCCGAGTAATACTTTCATGAACGATAATCTTATCATCCTTGAATTCAAATCTTCTCAGGGCAGATCCATCTATTCTGTCTTTTTTGTTATTAGCATTCTGACAATAAGTTTTTTAAAAAGTTTTCTGAAATAACTTGAGTAAAAAAGGGTCAGCCCAAGAATCCTCAGCAGGATAGAAGTTTCAAACTTTAAGTATGACTCATTTATAGTGTAAAAACAAGCATCAATTGTATGGTTCAGCAATTCTAATTATGGCATTTGATCACAGTGTAGGTTGGGTTGAGCAGAACGAAACCCAACAAATTTAACAAATTATTCGCATAATCGTTGGGTTTCGTACCTCAACCCAACCTACAAAATGCCAAAATTAGAATTGCTGTGTATGGTTGCTAAAATCTTGCATTTCATCAACCTGCTGAGTGGAAAATCTTTTACCGTTCGCAAGTGTGCCGAAAATGCCTCCGTCTTCCGTATCAAGCATAGCTGTTTCTTTATCAAAAACTTTCAGAGCGCCACCTTTTTTGTAGTTTATAATAGCATAGTACCGTTCTGTTGAATGGATATGGATTCCGGCATGATCAAAGTTTTTTGAAAATACCTCTTATATTAGCATAAAAAAATTGATAGCAAAACATTTTGATGAGAGAGACTTCAGCTTCTCGCAGTCAACGCCTTTTCTTGTTTTACCCTTTCGTGTAGCCAGACCTTGATCAAGGCCCCTCGGTCCACGCCTATGGCATCTCTGATGTCATCAATTTCTCTAACCAGTTCTTCCGCCATATCAAGTGTGATACGTACCTTTCTACCGTGCCGAACAATTTTGGCCTTGGAAATGTCGATCAATTCATGGATATCCTCACCATCATCGAATCGCCGGTCAAATTCTTCCGTGCTTTTCGCTATTTTATTTTTGACCATAGAGATTTGCCTCCCGCTTTATGGCGCGTCTAACTGATATGATTCGCAGGGCACTCCCGCGCCGTGTGAAAATTGCCGTCCATAGTTTTTTATCAAGCTTACCCATCAAAATACTCCTGCTTTCAAGTGGATAGGAGCTCTGGATTTCGACCCGATTGCCATCGTCCCACAAGGCCCTGGCAGTATCAAAATCAATGCCGTGTTTGGCTTGGTTACTGCGGCTTTTCTCGTTATCCCATTCAAATGTCATGGCAGAATTATACATATGTTACACAAAATTGCAACAGAATTTAATATAATTTAGCATGTAATACCATCTAATCGCGGCTGTCTGCACAACTCGGTCCCGTATGCACGGAATCCCGAGCGGACGCAGTTTTCCATTTGTTTTCGTTATATACGTCCTTCTCACTGGACACGGGCGGTATGTCTTACTGCGTAACTCCTCCTCTAACTTATCAAGAAAGACATAAATAACGCGTTTTGAGATGTTTCATATCTGGACGAAAACCTTTGTCAGTTTACACTTTTTTTGAAACCATTGTAGGTTAGGTTTTTCCAGACATCTTTTTAATATTTCCTTTCTTATCTTCAGCAGATCCTCATGTCCCTTCTGCCCCCTTTTTTCAAGAAGAAAGAACACATCTACTTTTTTCATTGTGTTTATCGCCTTGACAGTAAGATAATCAAGATTGCCGGGTCCAATTCCAATAAGATATATTTTCTTCATCTATCTCCCTTATAACTTGTCGACATTGACCATTATTCTTTCCACACGACGTAAGGATTTCCCTGCCTTATCTTTTTGTTTCGGGTACTTCAGCGCTTTTGTAAATGCCTGCCGCGCCTTGCTCAAATCGTTTGAATTCCAGGCGGCATATCCTGTCATCAACCACGCCTGTCCGGGCTCAGACATCTGTTTTGCCGCTTTTTCAAAT
>JAJSZO010000095.1:0-1435 GCA_030262795.1 Deltaproteobacteria bacterium
TTTTCGCAGAAAAGGCGAATAGTTCCTTGCAATTGCTTTTCAGAAAGTCTTGCTCCGCAAAAATGACAAAAAGATTTTTTCTGCACCTTAATCGTCAAAGTCTCCCTTCGGGCCTTTATCCGTTATAATGGATTTTGCTTTTTTAACAATTTTTTCCTGCGTCCATTCATCCGGATCTTCAAGTCTTTTTGTTTTTGGGCCAGGATCGCAGGTTCCGGCATCAAGTATGGAGCTGATGACAATAGAAGCTGTATCTTCTGCATTAAATACATTTACAAGCATATTATATATAAATTTTTCAACTCGTTTAACCATCCTTTGCTTTATTTCTTTTGGCTGCCCAAGGAACCTGTTTTCAAACGGAAGATTCAGCTTCTTGTAGTTTCCCGCTTTAAGTCCTTTTGATTCGGCATATGCAAGCATTTCAGACCATATCTTTTCTGTAACTCCTTCACCTTCTACTTTGATAAACTCGCCATCTTTATCAAGTATGGCATTTCCATAGTCGTTAACTTCCAAACCCCATGAAATCATTTGAAGCGCTGTAGCTACATTTGCTTTGGTGGTTCCGGTTCTATTTACTATCTCTCTCAACCTCTCAGAGCTGTTTCCGGAAGTTCCGTGCTGTGCACCGGATATGTTATATTTTGCTAACGCTTCATGGATTTCAACAGTTAAACCCACTTGAATTCCCTGATCACTTGCTTCTATGCCATGTGTTGTTCCATTATTTAATGCTATCCAGTCCGGAAAAATATTATTTGCATTCAGGCCTTGTATGAGAAACAGTGCTTCATCTACTGTTGAAAGGCCTTCTTTCCCTTTGATTTCGCCAACCTCTGTTTCAAGACCGGCCCACTTGGGAACAAATGGAGCTATCTCAATGTTTGCAAGAAGATTCTTGTCATCCGGCATATGTGAAGCATCTATTGCAATAGATGTGAGTCCTGCTTCAAATAACGTTGGAATTTCCGTTTTTGCTTGCTCAATATCCTCATCGTTTTTTATGCCATAATGATCTGCATGTACAGCCACCGGTATCGTAATATTCAACTCATTGCACATGGCATCAATCAGCCTGGCAATGTTCCAGTAATTTACTGCGCAATAAGAATTTGCACCGCCTTCTGACTTGGCGATCTCAATAATGATGGCCGCATTCGCCCGCTGAGCGGCTTTAAGAGCTCCCCGTATCACAAAATAATTTCTGCCATTAGCAGCTATTGCGATAGCGTTACCCTTTGCAATCATAGCTCTGTCTATAAACTTTCCACTAACGATTAATGCTTTTGAATTTGGGAAAAGCTTTACTATGTTTGGTGGACGGCCAATTTTAAGGGCATTTTCAAAATCAACCGGATTGTTGACTCTATTATTTGACATAGTGTTACCTCCTTAATTTCAGGGTTCAGGGTTTGGGGTTTAGGGTTCAGGG